>NZ_LR590469.1:607787-911681 GCF_901472495.1 Yersinia enterocolitica subsp. enterocolitica | reverse complement strand
GACCGAGTAAATCCAACGCTGTTTATTGATTGGCCCAACAATAAGCCGCGAACTATCCTCATCGAATTCTTTATCATCACACATGCCATATACTTCTGACGTCGACGGGAAGACAATACGCTTATTGTATTTAACACAATCACGAACAATTTTTAGGTTTTCTTCAAAATCCAATTCGAAAACTCGCAGTGGATTTCGGGTATATTCAATTGGGGTCGCAATAGCAACTAAAGGTAAGATAACGTCACACTTTTTAATGTGGTATTCAATCCATTCGGAATGAATACTGATGTCCCCCTCAACAAAATGGAAATTTGGGTTGTCGAGAAAACGGCAGATGGCATCAGAACCAATATCTAAACCATAAACTTCATAGCGATTATCGCGTAACAAACGCTCAGTTAAATGGTTCCCAATGAAGCCATTTACGCCCAAGATTAATACGCGTGTGCGCCTTTTCAATTTCTGACTTGGTTTATTGCCTAGACGGATACCAGTGACAATTCCCATCTCTTGTGCCAGGCGGCTCCCTTGAACATATAGCCCCTCCTCGCCTTGCCCTGTTATAATTTCCAGCGCACCGTCACCACATGCAACAACCAGTGGAGATGTTGACAACACTGTACCGGCTAACTTGCTATGGACAACATCGAGTGGCCGCGAGCGCCAAATAATCAATTTACGTTGTCCAAGATAGCTGAATGCACCGGGATAAGGCTCTGTTACAGCGCGCACCAAATTATTGATTGCTAATGCTGATTTCTGCCAATCAATTGCACCATCATCTGCCGTACGACGACCAAAATAGCTCGCTTTAGATTCTTTTTGTGGCTCCAGTGGCAATGAAGCATTTTTCATTTTCGGCAACAAATCACGCAGCAGTTCATTGGCAGCATCACGCATTTTTGCATGCAAAGTTAATGCCGTATCGCTCCCACTAATCATGACTTTATGCTGCCCGACAATCGGTCCTGCATCCGCTTTTTTCACCATCTGATGCAGGGTTACACCCGTCTCTGTCTCACCATTAACCAAAACCCAGTTGATCGGTGCCCGGCCGCGATACTTCGGTAATAAGGACCCATGTAAATTGAATCCTCCACGCGGAGCCGACGACAAAATGTCATCACAAAGCATATTGCGATAATAGAAAGAGAAAATGATATCTGGCTGTAATTGCTGAATACGCTCAATCCACAGCGGGTGGTTAACATCTTCTGGCGCAAATACGGGTAAATCTAAATCCGCAGCCACTCTGGCTACAGAAGAGAAAAAGCGATTCTCATTGGGTGAGTCAGTATGGGTAAATACTGCCTGAATATCGTAACCTGCTTCAACAAGAGCTTTCAGGCCGATACAGCCAATATCGTGATAGGCAAATACAATCGCTTTCATTTTTCTACTTCCTGATTATTTTCGGTCTGCTCTGCGCCGACCACTTTCTGTATGAAATAACGTGGGCGTGCGCGCACATCGTTATAAATACGACCGATATATTCACCGAGTAGACCCATACCAACAAACTGAGCACCAATGAACATAAACAACACGGCAAATAGCGTAAAGACGCCGCCACCTGCCCATTCAGGGCCAAATACCAAGCGTAAAACCACTAACAACACGGCAAGAGTGAAACCAGAGAGCGCAATAACACTGCCAACCAGACTTAATAAACGTAATGGCGTTGTTGTTAGGCAAGTAATCAAGTCATACATCAGATTGATCAGCTTCATCAGGCTGTATTTTGAATCACCAAATTCACGTTCTGCGTGATGAACGGTAATTTCGGTCGTACGACGGGCAAATGTATTTGCCAAGATAGGAATAAAGGTACTGCGTTCGTGGCAATGTAACATTGCTTCAACAATATGGCGGCGATAGGCCCGTAACATACAGCCGTAATCGCCCATTGATTTCCCTGTAGCGCGTTGAATCATCATGTTGATCATGCGGGAAGCTGTTTTACGGAACAGCGAATCTTGACGATGCGCACGCACAGTACCCACCACGTCATAGCCCTCTTCAGCGACACTCACCAACCGAGGGATCTCCTCCGGTGGATTTTGTAAGTCAGCATCGAGTGTAATGATCAAATCGCCACTGACCTGATTGAATCCGGCCATAATGGCCGAATGCTGGCCATAATTACGATTAAGTAAAACGGCAATGATATGGTTCTCCGGTTCATTCGCCGCCGCTGTTAAAAGTTCAGCTGAATTATCACTGCTACCATCATTAACAAGAATAATCTCATAGGGTTGAGTCAGTAATTTACAGGCAGCCGACGTTCTCTCTATTAATATCGGCAAACTTTCTTGCTCGTTATAAACAGGGATCACAATTGAGACTTTTTTGATTTTTTCACTTTCAGACACGGTGCGGCCCTATAATAGTTGCCAATGCATCCACCACCCTATCAACATCGCTATCCAGCATGTCGGGGAAAAGAGGTAATGTGCATAATCTGGCGGAATTCCACTCAGTATTGGGTAAATGTAGAGATGGGTAGCGTTCGCGATAATACTTTTGGGTATGCGCTGCGCGAAAATGCAGGCCACTGCCTATGCCTACTTCTTTCAATCGTGCCATCAGTGAATCACGGTCAATACCACAACGTTCCTTATCAACCCGTACCATAAAAAGATGCCAGGCGTGTAGATGGGCATAATCAGGAACAAACAGCGGCTGTAAGGGCGAATCGACTAATGCTTGATGATAACGAGCGGCCAAGGCCTGACGCCGAGCGTTAATTTCAGGTAAACGTTGGAGCTGAACAACAGCAATAGCGGCGTGAATATCCGATAAGTTGTATTTATACCCCGGCTCGACAACTTCGGCCTGTGGGCTGCGTCCTTGAATTTGGCGATCGAAAGCATCAACTCCCAGACCATGAAACTTGAGTCGACGCACCTTGGCCGCCAGTTCATCATCATCGGTCGCAATTAAACCACCTTCAGCACAGGTGATGTTCTTGATAGCGTGGAAAGAGAAAATGGCAGTACCTTTCTCGCCAACCCATTGATCGCCGTAACGTGTACCAACAGCATGGGCTGCATCTTCAATCAATGGAATTTTGTATTGCTGAGCAATCTGACGCAAGGCATCAAGATCGCAAGGTGCCCCGGCATAATGTACGGGAATAATAGCTTTAGTTTTGGATGTGATTGCTGCTTCGATATCCGCGGCATTCACCATTAATGTATCGCGGTCAATATCCACCATGACAGGTTCAGCGCCAAGCAACACAATCATATTAATGGTTGAAACCCACGTCTGAGACGGTGTAATCACCTCATCTCCCGGGCCAATACCTAACGCCATTAAAGTAATATGCATACCTGCCGTAGCAGAGCAGACAGCGACTGCATGTTTGCAGCCAAATGCTGCACAAAAATCAGTCTCCAACTGTTGATTCTGAGGGCCTGTGGTGATCCAACCGGAGCCTAGTACATTCACTACCGCATTAATTTCGTCCGAACCAATAGCTGGACGAGAAAAAGGCAAAAAATTCTGCATTGAAAAATTCCTAGGGTACTTGGCTCTTTGGGAAACTATATTCCCCTGTAAGTTAACGGAAACTAAACGCCACTCAGATAAACTCACTCTTGGCTGAATATGAAGTTTAGTTTACTAACCTTAAATAAACCTTAAGATAGGATTTTTTTTTGCAATAATATTAGTTGTGACTGCCTTAAGCTAGAGATACACTTTCCTCAATATAATCAATTGAATAAAAAACCTCTTAACACAGCAAAGGCCATAATTAATTGTATTTATCAGTGCTGTAAATATAAGTATAGGAACTATAGATAAATAGATGTGGTTAGGAAGGGAAATTATGGGTAAATGACAAGTGTTACTGTTAAAAGTCTTTTGTAATAATCCAATTCTGTCGATTAAAATTGTGTATTTGAAAATCAACCTCAAATACCTCGGAGAGTATATTGGCTCTCATCACTTTATCGGTACTCCCTTGAGCAAGCACATTTCCACCCGACATTAGCCACACCTGGTCAGCTTGTTGCAAAGTGTGGTTCAGGTCATGAGCACTGATGATTGCACTGCGGCCAGCAGAGCAAAACTCACGCAATAAACTGTCCAATGCTACTTTTTGTGCGACATCAAGGCCAGTGTATGGCTCATCAAGTAGCAGCAATTTACTGTCAGGATTAATATCTGGCCAAACTTGCAAAAAAACAGCGGCCAAACGAACCCGTTGCCATTCGCCACCAGAAAGTTGTGACAACATGCGGGGTAACTTATCGGTTAAGCGTAATCTCTCACAGAGATAGCCAATGGTAGTAGCAATGGCGTCCAAGGAAGCCCCTGCGGGTTGATAAAGCGAAAGGTATTGGAAAACCGGCATCATGGTCAGAGCCGATTGTTGTTGACATAAATAGGCCCGCAGACGTGCTAAATCAGGCCCCGAATAGAGGGATAATGCCTTCCCCGCAAGTGAGATGTCCCCACCAGAGGGCAATAGACCCGCCAGAGAGGCCAATAAGGTGCTTTTCCCCGCTCCATTCGGACCGATTAAGTGTGTTTGCAATCCAGCTGCAACCTGTGTAGAAAAAGGGGCAAGACGGGTATCTACACTGACATTGCTGAGTTGCAATAACATCAAAATAAATCTTTCATCCGTAAATTAGTGAGCAGCCAATGCGCGTGTAATAGCATTGACCAAAATCGGGTCTTCTGGCGTCATATCGGGTGCAAATCTTTCAAGAACGGTACCATCTCGGCCAATCAAGAATTTTTCAAAGTTCCACAGAATGTCACCGACATGTTTTGGCTCACGACCTTTACTTGCTAAGCGCTGATAGAATTCACTGCTTTCAGGTTTTACCGCCACAGGTTTGGCCGCGATTAGATGTTGGTATAAAGGATGCCGTTGTGGGCCATTGACTTCTATTTTGCTGAACATCGGGAAATCGACACCAAAAGTTCCACGACAAAATGCCTGGATTTCCTCATCGCTGCCGGGCTCTTGCCCCGCAAACTCATTGCTTGGAAAACCCAATACTTCAAAACCCTGTTGCTGATAAGTTTTGTATAGCTTTTCCAACCCTTCATACTGCTTGGTTAAACCACATTGGGAAGCCACATTGACCACCAGCAAAACCGATCCTTTATACTTTTCCAGGTTAACGGATTGGCTTTCAATCGTTTTTACTGGGATAGAATAAATTGAATGACTCATCAGGGGTACCCTTATTTCAGCAATGATAAACAGATGAACCTACAGGAACATAAGTCAGTGTAACGCAAATCACTTTACACTTTTAACACGTGTCAGCAACCAGATAAATAGGGGCGCGCCTAAGGTTGCAGTCACTACACCAATCGGTAATTCTGCTGAGAATAAGGCAATACGCGCGACAATATCAGCTAATAACAGTATCCCCCCTCCGGCTAATGCGCATCCTGCCAATAACCGGCGCTGATCGGTTAACCCCGTCAGTCGTAAAATATGCGGGATAACCAGCCCAATGAAGCTTATCACCCCGGCCAGGGCAACACTAACCCCCACTAATAGGCCAATAGCAAGTACCAATAAGTTTCGCCATAGGTGGAGAGAAACCCCTAATTGCTGTGCTTGTTGCTCACCCAGTGACATAAAATTAAGTAAATGCCCTTGGCAACAGAGCCAAAGGACGATAGGTAGCAGTGCCAGCACCAGCCCTTGATGTCGCCAGTCAATGCCACTAAATCCGCCCATCATCCAATACATTAATTGGCGTAGGTCAAGGCTGGTACTGAAATAGACCGCCCAAGTCATAATTGCGCTACAAACTATACCTAAAGCCACCCCAACCAGTAATAAACGGGCATTGGTTAATAAGCGTCGGCGGGCAAAGCCCAGCAAAAGCATCGTCATCAATAACGCCCCTGCGATTGCACAAGCACTTAAAAACCAAATGGGGAGCAATCCATGCCCGAGCAACACGGCCATCACTAATGCAACGCCCGCGCCATTTGCCACGCCGAGCAAACCAGGCTCGGCTAATGGATTTTCAAACAACGCCTGCATGACAGCCCCAGAGACGGCAAGGCTGGCCCCTACCATCAACACCGCCAATGCTCGAGGTAAACGCAACTGCCAAACAAAAAGTCGCCCAGTTTCACTGAACCATTGAGTGGGCCAAAGCCATATATCACCGGCACATAGACTGATAAGCAACGACAATAATAATATGACAACCAATCCTTTGAGATAACGGTTATCACGTTGTTGCTGTCGCTGTTGCAGTGCGGTAAATAAGTGACTGGTTTGCATGACATCCTCGGCCAGTGCCTCAGGATTTACCTGAAGATATCTGATATTCGTTGTTAGCCACAGATAGTAGGGTGTTAGGAGGATAAGGGGAAGTTTTGGATGAAAAATATGATTTTTAACGCTAGCGTTGTCCACTGACTATCGTGACAACGCTAGCGATTATTTCTTAACCACGGTAGCCATTATTTTTCGGTGGGTAGATCTGCTGGCCGCCATGAGCGCCACTATTATTTTGGCCACCTTGGTTATTTTGACTTCCGGGCTTGCCACTGCTACCCGGCCCATTATTATTTCCTTGTTGGCCATGTCCGTTATTTCCATTATGTTGTGGCTGATTACCATGAGGGCCATCGTCATTATGACCAGGGTTACCATGCCCCTGCCCTCGGAATGGATTATGACCGTCTTGTGTTGGTGGGCGCTGCCAACGGCCACCATCCCAATAATAACCACGCTCATTGCGATCACCAATATGACCACCACGGTGCTCATGCCACCATTGTGGTGGACGCCAGTCGTAGCCATCCCAGTAATAGCCACGCTTATCTTGATCACCTAAATGTAAACTGACGCCGGGCACATTGATGTCAAGCGACACATCTGCCTGCACCATCAGCGGCATTAATGACAAGACGCCCAGTAATAGTAGAGTTTTTTTCATATCAATCCGAATATATTATTTAACAGTTGCTAAATTTATATCAGTGAAAATAACACCCATCTATCAGATATTTTCCCATTTTCAATTTCATTGCATATTGTTTACGCAATCCATACGATCATTTCAGAGCAGATATTATTTACTACTATTGCTCACATCACTTAACATACATCTGGCAATCGTTGCTTTTATATTGAATAATCATTACCACTCTAAACACTGATAACCTTGAAAAAATTATAGATTTTTAAGCTATTGCTGCGATCAAGTTTCATTCTGTTCTTTATAATACAAAACTTTAAAATATCTTCAAAACCACCACCTAAAACGATATTTTACAACTATCATGACTCGTTAGTGATACTCTCCATAATATACTTATGAAATACAGATAAAACCTCTTGTAATCGAAACTATTTATTGCAATCCGCTCATCCTGCTCAATTACTTTTTTCGAAGTTCTAAATATGTTAGTCCCATAAGATTCATATTTTACGCTAAGGGGTTGTTCGCATTCTGCGCAAAGTGATTTTTATTTTGGGTCTTAATTACAGAATCAGGGTTCTATCTCATCACTATCAACAATAATGAGCAATTGGTTGGATACTCTTTTAAGCCGCTTATAGTAACAGTGTGGGATTATATGCAAATTCTGTAATACAGCACTTTTTACCACACAATTTACACTCTTCTAAAAGCTCCATTTTCTCCAATGTCGTGGATAAACCTGCGTTCTAATGAAATATAAAACATGAAACAGAGGGGGTTGCCCCCCTCCTCTGTTGAGTCTAAGCTCACGGCGGAAAGTTACACATAACTTACACGCAATTCACACATAGTGAGCGACCATGATTTTTAGAGGTAGATGTAAGCTGTTGATTTAGTTATCACTTGGTCGGCAGTTTAATATCTTTAAACATCGCCTCGATATCTTCATTCGAGCGCAGCGCAACCGCTTTATCTACTACATCGCGCGTCAAATGAGGCGCAAAACGTAAAATAAAGTCATACATATAACTGCGCAGGAAGGTACTACGGCGAAAACCAATTTTCGTGGTGCTGTAAGTAAAGATATCACGGGCATCAACTATCACCAGATCAGGATCTTGGATCGGATCAACTGCCATACTGGCGATAACCCCAACACCCAACCCTAATCGTACATAGGTTTTAATCACATCAGCATCTGTCGCGGTAAAGACAATGCGCGGCGTCAGGCCAGCACGATTAAACGCAGTATCCAGTTCAGAGCGGCCAGTAAAACCGAAGGTGTAGGTCACAATAGGATAAGCAGCCAATTCTTCAATGCTGACATGGGCTTTCCCTGCTAATGGATGATCGGGCTTCACTACCACCGCGCGATTCCAGTGATAGCACGGCAACATAATCAGGTCGTCATACAAATGTAGCGCTTCTGTCGCAATAGCAAAGTCAGCACTGCCCTTGGAAACCGCTTCTGCTATTTGTGTCGGCGAGCCTTGGTGCATATGCAGTGACACGCGAGGATAGCGCTCAATAAAGCCCTTAATCACATTCGGCAATGCGTAACGCGCTTGAGTATGGGTCGTCGCCACATACAAAGACCCTTTATCGGGATAAGTATGTTCACCAGCAACCGCTTTAATGGCATCAACTTTTGATAATACTTCACGGGCAATACGGATGATTTCCAGCCCTGCTGGGGTCACCTGCGTGAGATGTTTACCACTGCGAGCAAAAATCTGGATACCCAGCTCATCTTCCAACATGCGGACCTGTTTACTGATCCCAGGTTGCGAGGTGTACAGGCCTTCAGCGGTGGACGATACGTTAAGGTTATGATTAACCACCTCAACAATATAACGGAGCTGCTGCAATTTCATATCTATACCATCCTAGGTTAAACACTGTGGGAGACCCACAGTTTGGTATATCGGAATCACCCGGTATGCCGAGAAGTTATTAACTGAAACCCATAACTGCATGATGCCAAAGTGGTCAATATCGATCTTATAATAACATTAGGTGATAAAAAAACATTTTATATAACTACTATATCATTTCAGCAGTAACTGTATACACCCCTGTTATCTCACTTTATCTTGCCCTAATCGCCGACTTAAGGTCGTGAGCATACACATGCAATTAACGGTCCTGTCATACTTCAAACTGCCGATACGTAGGCTGCAATTCGAATTATTTAGGGTGTAGAGTATTCGCTTAAAAATAATGGTGTTTTTACTTAATGCAGACAGCCGTTAACGATTGATAATTTCAACGGTTTGACCAAGACTATAAAGCACTTGGATAAATTAGCCCAATAAAAAAAACCAGCCATTAAGGCTGGTTTTACATGTATAACCCGTTATTTGACGCAGTGAATATTTTTCCTGCTAAGTGATAAACTAACCACTTAGCCGCATTCAGATGCGTGTCAAACACCTATTTTTTAGCTTCAACCCATTTGCCATCAATATAGAAAGCAGACCAACCGGTGGCTTTGCCCTCTTTCTCTGAGGAAACATATTGTTGCTTGGTTTTGCGGCTAAAGCGAACCAGAGTCTTATTACCTTCATTATCCGTCACTGGCGCATCAGCCAGGTAGCGTAATTTTTCCGGTAAACGATCCTTGAAACGCACTAACTCTTCAACCAAAGGCGCACGTGTTTCACGCGATTTCGGGAATGTATTAGCCGCCAGGAAGACACCAGCAGCGCCATCGCGTAGCACGAAATAGGCGTCTGACTTTTCGCAAGGCAATTCTGGCAACGGTACCGGATCCTCTTTCGGCGGTGCAACTTCACCACTACGCAAGATTTTACGCGTATTTTTGCACTCATCATTGGTACAACCCATGTACTTACCAAAACGCCCCATTTTCAGATGCATTTCAGAACCACATTTCTCGCACTCAACAATCGGGCCTTCATACCCTTTGATACGGAACTCGCCTTCTTCAATCTCATAACCATCACATGTCGGGTTATTACCACAAACATGTAACTTACGTTGGTTATCAATTAGATAACTATCCATTGCCGTGCCACACTTCTGACAACGACGTTTGGCGCGTAATGCGTTAGTTTCTGCATCATCGCCTTCCAGGATATTAAGAATTTCAGCTTCCGGCACCAGATTGATGGTGGTTTTGCAGCGCTCTTTCGGCGGCAATGCATAGCCAGAACAACCGAGGAATACCCCAGTACTGGCAGTGCGAATCCCCATCTGACGACCACAGGTTGGGCAATCGATGCTGGTCATGACCATTTGATTCGGGCGCATACCGCCCTCTTCAGGATCTTTTTCAGCCTTTTCAAGCTGCTCACTGAACTCAGCAAAGAAGCCGTCCAGCACAGCCTTCCACTCAGCCTGATCATTAGCAACCTGGTCCAGGCCACTTTCCATACGCGCGGTAAAGTCGTAATTCATCAACTCGCGGAAGTTTTCTTCCAGACGGTCGGTGACGATCTCCCCCATTTTCTCGGCATAGAAACGGCGGTTTTCTACCCGGACATAACCACGGTCCTGAATGGTCGAGATAATCGACGCATAAGTAGACGGGCGGCCAATGCCCCGTTTTTCCAGTTCTTTTACCAATGACGCTTCGCTGTAACGCGCCGGCGGTTTGGTGAAGTGCTGGCTTGGGATCAGTTTTTGTAAATCCAACTCACTGCCCACTTCGATCACTGGCAAGGTTCGGTCTTCATCGCCTTTGCGCAATGCTGGCATCACCTTGGTCCAACCATCAAAGCGTAAAGTACGACCTTTAGCTCGCAGTTGGAAATCGCCAGCCTGTACCGTCAGCGTGGTGGAGTCATACTTGGCTGGCGTCATCTGGCAAGCCACAAACTGACGCCAAATCAGCTGATAAAGCTTCTGGGCGTCAGCTTCCATATCTTTTAGCTGCTCAGCCAGCACATTCACATCAGACGGACGAATGGCTTCATGCGCTTCTTGTGAATTTTCTTTGCTGCTGTATTGATTCGGTGCAGATGGCAAGTATTTATCGCCAAAATTATCACCAATATAACCGCGCACCATAGTCAGAGCATCCTGACTTAAGTTGGTGGAATCAGTACGCATATAGGTGATATGCCCAGCTTCATACAAGCGCTGCGCCATCATCATGGTTTTCTTCACACCAAAGCTCAGGCGGGTACTGGCAGCCTGCTGCAAGGTAGAAGTAATAAATGGTGCACCGGGCTTGCTGCTGGTCGGTTTATCTTCGCGATCCAGCACTTTATAACGGGCGTTTTCCAGCAGTTTAAGCGCGGCGTGGGTCTGCTCACGATTGACGGGTTTAAACGGCTTATTGTGAGCATGGGTGACTTCCATTTGTATAGGAACTTCACCTTTCGCCAGCAAATCGGCATGCAATTCCCAATACTCTTCAGGAACGAATGCTTTAATATCCCGCTCACGTTCAACGACCAAACGTACCGCGACCGATTGTACGCGCCCAGCGGACAGGCCACGTGCAATCTTTTTCCACAACAGTGGAGAAACCATATAACCCACAACCCGGTCCATAAAGCGACGGGCTTGCTGGGCATTCACCCGGTTGATATTCAATTCACCCGGTTGATTAAATGCCTGTTGGATAGCATTCTTCGTGATTTCGTTAAACACCACTCGACTAAAACGCTTATCGTCACCACCAATCACTTCCCGCAAATGCCAGGCAATTGCCTCTCCTTCGCGGTCAAGGTCGGTTGCGAGATAGATGTGATCAGCGTTTTCGGCTAATGCTTTCAGCTCGGCAACCACTTTTTCTTTACCGGGCAAAATTTCATACTGCGCTTTCCAGCCATGATAAGGATCGACGCCCATGCGATTAACTAATGCAACCTTTTCGTCTTTCTTTACTTTAGTTTTGGGCTTGCCGGCTTTCTTGGCTTTATCTTCAGTTGAGTTAGCGCTCTTCTTACTGGCTGAGCCACTGGTCGGCAAATCACGAATGTGACCGACGCTGGACTTAACCACGTAGTTATTCCCTAAGTATTTATTAATAGTTTTGGCTTTTGCCGGGGACTCAACTATTACGAGAGCTTTACCCATAATTACCTTTACCTAAATTATTTCTTCTAAAAGAAGGTTTTTATCTTGCCGTACCGCGGCATTCTGAATCTCTTTTTTATATTGCGGTACTTTTTCAGGAGATCAACCTGTTTTTTTGATCGGAGCCATAAAAGCGCTTTTCGAAACTCAGTTGACGATCTGTCAAAATCTTTGTCTGCGCCCAGTGTAACAGCAGCGAATTCTGCCTCATGGCGTCAACAAAACCTTCCACCTAATAGTATAAAATCCCACACTGTACCTGATAAAAAGCGACACGCAACCTAATTAGCTCGGAATCTGAATTTATCCAATTGTGATGACAAACCCATCAGTAGCTCGAATAAACCTTAGTCGGTTTGCGAACAAATGCTAACCCGCAGTAGAATAGGTAAGAGAAATTACCTTGTTCTGAGGAAATATGATTGTTGTGAGGAGATATAATGTTTGGAAACACAGCACCTATTGAACGTAATAAATTATTGGCAGAGGCCAATGAGATTATTCGTCAACATGAAGATTATCTGCACGGAATGGAAGCGACTGAAGTTGAGCAAAAAGGGGCTGTTTTGGTATTTCGCGGGGAATTTTTCCTTGATGAAGAAGGCTTACCTACAGCAAAAACCACTGCCGTATTTAATATGTTTAAACATCTCGCGCATGTTTTATCGGCTAAATATCATTTAATCGATTAATTGCAGATGACGCCTTTTGCTGCTTCCTCCTTTAGCCTTTGAACCAAAAATAACAGGGGGCCAAGCCCCCTGCTTTTATCTCACCGAATCCACTTCGCGTCAGGTTATAATAGTGGTTTTTCACCACGCTGCCACCAACGTAATAATAGACGATCTACACTTTCCGCTGCACTGCCTGTAAAGCGCTCCATCAGACGTTTACGACGGGAATAACGCACACCAATAACTTCATGATTATCCATCTCAGCTATCAGTAAGTCATCGCTAGTGCCAATGGCATCCACCAGCCCTTTCTCTTTGGCTTGGGTGCCAAACCAATGTTCACCAGTAGCAACAGCATCGATATCCAAAGACGGCCGCTGTTGATGGACGAACTGCTTGAACAGCAGGTGCGTTTCATTGAGATCTTCACGGAATTTTTCGCGGCCTTGCTCGGTATTTTCACCAAACAAGGTAAGGGTTCGCTTAAATTCACCTGCGGTATGCAGTTCTACGTCAATATCGTTCTTTTTAAGTAAACGATGGAAGTTGGGTATTTGGGCGACAACACCAATAGAACCAATAATAGCAAAAGGTGCACTAATGATACGGTCTGCCACGCAAGCCATCATGTACCCGCCACTGGCTGCGACTTTATCCACAGCAACAGTCAGACGTATACCTTTATGACGCAAACGTTCCAATTGCGACGCCGCCAAACCATAACCGTGAACCACGCCACCAGGGCTTTCCAGACGAAGTAGCACTTCATCTTGTGCAGTTGCCACTGCCAGCACCGCAGAAATCTCTTCGCGTAATGAAGCCACTTCATGGGCATCAATGCTGCCTTTGAAGTCAATGACATATAAACAGGGTTTTACTGCCGCCACTGCACCAGATTTGGCGCGCTGTTTCTTCAGTTTTTCGTCAGCTTTTTGCTGCTTTTTGAATTCTTTACTCCAAGCTTTTCGCTCCGCATGGCTCATGCGCGCCAGACGCATTTCACGCTGCATTTCCTTATATTGCTCACCGAGGGGGACCAAATTGAGTTCTCCCCGTAACCCTTGTTTCCTCATTCCTTGGCTGACAACCAATAATACAACCGCTCCAATTGCGACCACGATGGTCACCACTTTAGCGAGAAATAGTCCGTACAGAGAAAATAACTCCACAAAATACCGCCTTTATTCATCTGCTATTAAAGAGATACCTGCATTCTAGCGAACCCGCAGGCCGCCGTCTTGCGCAAATGAAAAATTGCATTGGTTTCGCTTAAATATAAGAATGTAAGAGATATCGCGGTGCGCAAAAAACAAATTTACGCCGCCTGTAAGAGGAATAATTATGCATTACCAACCTAAACACGACCTACTCGATAATCACACTATTTTAGTGACGGGTGCAGGTGATGGCATTGGCCGCGAAGCGGCTTTGACTTATGCTCGTTTTGGTGCGCGCTTGATTCTCGTCGGCCGAACCCTACACAAGCTTGTTGCGGTGCAGCAACAGATAGCCAAGGCTGGCGGTCAGGCGGCTATCGTTTGGGAACTGGATTTACTACATGCTACAGCGCAAGATTGCCAGCAACTGGCGGATGCGCTCAGTCAGCAAATTTCGCATCTGGATGGTGTATTGCATAATGCCGGTTTATTAGGTGAGATTGTGCCGATGGCAGAGCAAGATATCACCGTCTGGCAGGATGTTATGCAAGTGAATGTCAATGCAATTTTTATGCTAACTCAAGCATTATTACCATTGCTGCTGAAGTCGCCGAGTGCCTCTTTGGTATTCACCAGTTCCAGCGTTGGCCGTCAGGGGCGCTCTGGATGGGGGGCTTATGCCGTGTCAAAATTTGCCACCGAAGGCATGATGCAGGTACTTGCTGAAGAATATAAGCAGAGTAATCTGAGGGTTAATTGTATCAACCCTGGGGGCACGCGGACTCAGATGCGCGCCAGTGCTTTCCCAGATGAAGATACCAATAAGTTAAAAACACCGGCCGATATTATGCCGCTTTATCTCTACCTGATGGGCGATGATAGCCGCAGAAAGACCGGTATCAGCTTCGATGCACAACCCGGCCGTAAACCCGGCCCCGCAGAATAAAGGAATGTTTCATGTCTGAAGAACGCCACCAGCAGCGCCAACAAAAAATAAAAGAAAAGGTTGAATCACGGGTTGCAGCAGCGCAAGAAACTCGCGGTATTTTGATTGTTTTTACCGGCAATGGCAAAGGCAAAACTACCGCTGCATTTGGTACCGTAACCCGTGCTGTTGGCCACGGACTGAAAGCGGGAGTGATACAGTTCATTAAAGGTGAATGGCCGAACGGCGAGAAAAATCTGTTGCAACAACATGGTGTTGAGTTTCAGGTGATGGCAACTGGCTTCACCTGGAATACACAAAATAGAGAAACAGATACCGCTGCCTGTCAGGGTGTTTGGCAACATGCGCGGCGTATGTTAGCTGATCCGACCTTAGATTTAGTGGTGTTAGATGAACTGACTTATATGGTCGCTTATGACTACTTATCACTGGATGAGGTTGTTGACGCGCTAAAACAGCGCCCTGCCCATCAAACCGTGATAATAACTGGCCGTGGTTGCCATCGGGATCTATTGGAAATGGCAGATACCGTCAGTGAATTACGCCCGGTTAAACATGCTTTTGATGCTGGTATTAAGGCACAGCAAGGTATCGACTGGTAATTATCTGATTTAAGAGGAAAGATAAACTCAAAGAAAAAGAAAGGGAAGAAAATGATTTCTTCCCATAAATAACCTACTTATCCGCGCTTATTAGCCCCACGACGCCCAGTAGCAGCTGCCGGAGCTGCGTTACCTACGTTTTGACGGGTAGAACCTTTACGGGCTGAGCCTTGACGTCCAGCAACCTGGCGGCCAGCAACTTCAGTATGGCGCTTAACCGCACGACGAATTTGATTAGCTTTGACCCGACGCCGGTCTTTCTCAACTGGCAATTTACTGACAGTTTCAGAATCCAACTCCACGAGTTCACGTAAGTAGTTGGTCGCTTTCAGATCTAATTCAGTCCAACCGCCACGAGGCAAGCCTTTTGGCAGATTGATGTCACCATAACGAACACGAATCAGGCGGCTAACCTGCACACCAACAGCTTCCCACAAGCGGCGAACTTCGCGGTTGCGCCCTTCGGTCAACGTGACGTTATACCACTGGTTAATCCCTTCCCCGCCCTGGAAAGTAATGGTGCGGAATGCCGCTGGGCCATCTTCCAGTTGAACACCGCGGCTCAGTTGTTTGATTTTTTCGTCATCAATTTGACCAAACACACGCACGGCATATTCGCGTTCAACTTCACGGCTAGGGTGCATCAGGCGGTTAGCCAATTCACCATCAGTGGTGAACAACAATAAACCTGAGGTATTAACGTCCAGGCGGCCTACCGCAACCCAACGCGAACCGCGCAGTTTTGGCAGACGGTCAAATACCGTTGGGCGGCCTTCAGGGTCATTACGGGTACAGAGCTCGCCTTCCGGCTTGTAATACGCCAGAACACGACACACGGCTTCTTCAGATTCTTTTATCGAAAGAAGATGGCCGTCCAGACGAATTTTAGTAGCCTGAGTCACCTCAACACGATCACCCAGCTTTGATATTTTACCATCAACGCTGACACGGCCCTGTTGAATGATGGTTTCGATTTCCCGACGAGAGCCATGACCCGCTCGTGCCAAGATTTTCTGTAATTTCTCACCGACAACTTTTGTTTTTTCACCCACAACCTTGTCGCCCTGCGGTTTAGGGCTTGGTGGCTTTGAGTTTGGTAAATTTTGGTCTTCTGACTTCTCGCTCATTGAGCAACCTCTAATGTCGCCTTCACAGGCGTCGCGTTATATATTGTAATCAATAAGTTAAACTCACAATCAAGCAGAACTCACTGATTGTAATACATTTTAGAACACAGCGTGGCGCGTAAAAAGTGACGCAAACGCCTCAACACGCTGGTTCGTGACCGGGCATATTACACTATTTTCACAGTCAGGGATTCAAAAAGACTCGGATGTCACTAACAATGACTTATATCGCCAATCCATTTAACGGAATGGCGTTGTATCCCCGGCACCTTCGCGGATAACTTCTGGCGAGGAATCAGTCAGGTCAATAACCGTCGTCGGCTGTTGGCCCAGTGAGCCGCCGTGAATAATTAAATCCACTTGTTTGCCCAAGTGCTCTTTGATCTCTTCTGGATCCGACTCAGCAAAATCATTGCCCGGCAGCATCAATGTGGTCGACATCAGCGGCTCGCCTAATACATCCAACAATGCCAGCGCAATCGGATTAGACGGTACACGCAAACCAATCGTTTTACGTTTGTCATTCATCAAACGCCGCGGCACTTCTTTTGTCGCTTTCAATATAAAGGTGTAGTTGCCGGGAGTGTTGTTCTTGATCAGCCGAAACGCCTGATTATCAACATAGGCGTAAGTTGATAGTTCTGATAAATCACGGCAGACCAATGTGAAGTTATGATTACCATCCAACTGGCGAATACGACAAATACGTTCCATTGCCGTTTTATCTTCTAAGCGGCAACCAAGGGCATAACCCGAATCTGTCGGATAGACAACCACCCCACCCTTACGTAAAACATCCACACTTTGGTTGATTAACCGTGGCTGAGGGTTTTCTGGGTGAATATAGAAAAATTGACTCATAACTCTACCTAATCATTAAATGTATGAATTAGCTGGACTGACTCTCTATCGGCCAATCGCGCCATACCGGTTCCACCCCTGCGGGCAGCCACAATTTGCGGCCCAATTCAATCCAGGAACAAGGTTGATGGAAATCAGACCCCTGGGATGCAAGTAAATTATAGTCGCGCGCATACTGAGCAAGTTGTGCCCGTTCGTGGGGGGCCTGCTGGCACTGGGCAACTTCCATCGCATCACCACCATGCTCAGCGAAATGTGCTAATAACCGCTTTAACCATTTCGCCGTTAAATCATAACGCCCAGGGTGCGCCAGCACTGCTTGCCCACCTGATTGCTTAATAGCATCAATGGCTTGTTCTATTGTACACCATTGCGCGGGAACATAACCGGTCTTGCCTTTGGCCAAATACTTTTTGAACACCTGGCCGACGTTACTGGCTAGCCCTAACTCCACCAGATAACGGGCAAAATGGCCTCGTGTCACCTGGCCGCCTTCTGCCAACCGATTCGCCCCTTCCCAGGCATCAGGAATACGCGCTTTCGCCAACCGGGCACTGATTTCTTGCGCCCGACTATAACGATGCTCGGACTGTTGGCTTAATAACTGGCAGATGCTGGGATGTTGGATATCCATGCCCAAACCCACAATATGGATCTCATGATTTTCCCATAATGTGGAAATCTCCACACCGGAAATCAGCCGGATGGGCAGTTGCTGCTGCTCAATAGTCGCAGCGGCTTCAGCTAACCCTGCGGTGGTATCGTGATCAGTAATCGCCAACACACCTACGCGCATTTGCGCCGCCCTGATCACCAACGCCGCGGGGCTCAGCGAGCCGTCCGACGCGGTGGTATGACTATGTAGGTCATAGAGAGTAAAGGCTGTTGATGTCACAACATCAGTTAAATCAGCCGAGTTAGGTGATGTGGTGTTATCAGACAACACGGGTTTATTAGATAAAACTGATTTATTAGACAAAATAAAAGTCCGGAAAAAGCGTGGCTAACTATCATACTCGCTAATGTGACATTAACGTTAATCAATCTTGTTTGGCGTCCAACTCATTCAGGCAAATATCGCGGCCAAAAGAGTTGGTTAAAAACAATCATTCAGGGGTTGACATTCATTTCGCGAACCAGTTAACTAGTACACAAGTTCACGAGATACCAAGATGCTGCTCAGGAACACCGAGCAACACCGTTTGTGCAGTAACACAATGAAAGCAATCATAGAGAGTGACTGATAATGAAAACTTCCCTAATTTCCTTACTGCGTTGGTGGCACATCTCCCTCTTCCGGGCGGTGTAATCGCGCATATCAGTCATCAGACAGTGCAGATTGCTTCAGCCCGCTAATAGCGGGTTTTTTTATGAATGTACCCGTCATATTTCAAGCTACATGTGCGTTGGCTGCTCTCTCACCCGATTGCCGCCTTGCTGTAACTCGAATTATTTTGGGCATAGATTTCGGCATATACCTTTTTTCAGGAACCACAAACGATGCAAACCTCGCGCCCCACTTTACAGTTACTGACCACCACGGCGTGTTACCGTGATGACCCAACCGCGCTGTTCCATCAGCTTTGCGGCGCGCGGCCAGCAACATTACTGCTTGAGTCAGCGGAAGTGACCAGCAAGCAGAACCTGAAAAGTCTGCTGATTATCGACAGTGCGCTGCGTATCACCGCTCTGGGGCAGAAGGTGACCATTGAAGCATTGACACGCAATGGTGCGGCTTTATTACCATTGCTGGACGCAGCATTGCCAGCGCAAGTTGAGATTCAAGTCCGCCCTAATGGCCGCGAATTAACATTCCCCGTGATTACTGATGTGCAGGATGAAGACTCCCGCTTACAAGCGCTATCCGTTTTCGATGCTTTGCGTTTGTTGCTGAAACTGGTCGATGCCCCGCAGACCGAGCGAGAAGCCATGTTTTTGGGTGGCTTGTTCGCCTACGATTTGGTCGCCGGTTTTGAAAACTTGCCGCAGTTGCGCCAAGACCAACGTTGTCCGGACTTCTGCTTCTATTTAGCTGAAACCTTGTTGGTGTTAGATCATCAACATCGCTCAACAACATTACAAGCCAGCCTGTTCACCCCGGATAATAGCGAGCACCAGCGCTTGACGGCTCGTTTAGAACAGCTAGCCCACCAATTGCAACAAGCACCGCAGGCCATTCCTGCCAAGTCAGTACCAGAGATGGCGTTACAGTGTAACCAATCAGATGAAGAATATGGTGCCGTTGTCAGCGAGTTACAGCAGGCAATCCGCGAGGGTGAGATTTTCCAGGTCGTCCCTTCTCGCCGTTTCTCACTGCCTTGTCCGTCGCCACTGGCGGCGTATCAAACACTGAAAGACAGCAATCCAAGCCCATATATGTTTTTCATGCAGGATAACGAATTCTCCCTGTTCGGTGCCTCACCTGAAAGCGCACTGAAATATGATGCGACCAATCGTCAAATTGAAATTTATCCGATTGCCGGGACGCGCCCACGCGGCCGCCGCGCGAATGGAGAACTGGACCGCGATTTGGACAGTCGCATTGAACTGGAAATGCGTACCGACCATAAAGAATTGGCGGAACACTTGATGCTGGTGGATTTAGCCCGTAATGACCTGGCGCGTATCTGTGAACCGGGTAGCCGTTATGTGGCTGATTTAACCAAAGTCGACCGTTATTCCTTTGTTATGCATCTGGTTTCTCGCGTAGTGGGCACGTTGCGCCACGATTTGGATGTGCTGCATGCCTATCAGGCCTGCATGAACATGGGGACATTAAGCGGTGCGCCAAAAGTTCGGGCGATGCAATTAATCGCCGCCAGTGAGGGGGCGCGTCGCGGCAGTTACGGCGGTGCTGTCGGCTATTTTACCGCTCATGGTGATTTGGATACCTGTATTGTTATTCGCTCGGCTTATGTCGAGGACGGTATCGCCACAGTACAAGCCGGTGCCGGTGTGGTGCTGGATTCAATCCCACAGGCGGAAGCCGATGAAACCCGCAATAAAGCCCGCGCGGTGTTACGCGCTATCGCCACCGCACACCACGCCAGGGAGGTGTTCTAATGGAAAATAATCTAATGGCCGATATCTTGCTGCTCGATAATATCGATTCCTTTACCTACAACCTGGTTGATCAACTGCGTTCCAGTGGCCATCGCGTAGTGATATACCGCAACCAAATTGCGGCTGACACCATTATTGAGCGTTTGCAACAACTCGAACAACCGGTGTTGATGCTATCACCCGGCCCCGGCACCCCAGCGCAGGCTGGCTGTATGCCTGAGTTGTTACAGCGTTTACGCGGCCAGCTACCGATTATCGGAATTTGCCTTGGCCATCAAGCCATTGTCGAAGCCTATGGCGGCCATGTGGGTCAGGCGGGTGAAATATTGCATGGTAAGGCTTCTGCCATTGAACACGACGGACAGGGTATGTTTGCAGGAATGCCTAATCCTTTACCGGTTGCCCGCTACCACTCGTTAGTCGGCAGCAATATCCCAACAGAACTCACGGTTAACGCCCGTTTTGGCGAGATGGTCATGGCGGTTCGTCATGATGCCCATCGGATTTGTGGCTACCAATTCCACCCAGAATCGATTTTAACCACCCAGGGTGCTCGTTTGCTGGAGCAAACCTTAGCCTGGGCGCTATCCCCTTCGCGCGTATAACCGCAAGAGTGTTAGCTGTGACTCCAGGCTATTTGGGGATGAAAATTTAAGGAATTGATGATGCACAATCTATTACCAAAAGAATTGTTATTAGAAAAACTGTTTCGCGCCGAGTCGATGACTCAGGCAGAAAGCCAACTGCTATTTGCCGCGATTGTGCGGGGTGAACTGGAAGCCAGCCAATTGGCGGCGGCATTAATCAGCATGAAAGTGCGCGGCGAAACCCCCGCTGAGATCGCCGGCGCAGCACAAGCCTTATTAGCTGATGCTCAACCCTTCCCGCGCCCCGATTACCTGTTTGCCGATATTGTCGGCACTGGTGGCGACGGCACCAACAGCATTAACATCTCCACGGCCAGCGCATTTGTTGCCGCCAGTTGTGGCGTGAAAGTGGCCAAACACGGTAATCGCAGTGTGTCCAGCCGTTCCGGCTCGTCAGACTTGTTGGCCGCCTTTGGTATTCGCCTGGACATGAGCGCCGAGCAGTCACGTCTGGCATTGGATGAGTTAGGTGTTTGTTTCTTGTTTGCGCCGCAATATCACACCGGTTTTCGCCATGCGATGCCTGTTCGCCAACAACTCAAAACCCGAACTTTGTTTAATGTGTTAGGGCCATTGATTAACCCGGCCCGCCCGCCGTTGGCACTGATTGGGGTGTATAGCCCGGAATTGGTGTTGCCGATTGCTCAAACCCTTAAAGTGCTGGGTTATCAGCGCGCGGCGGTAGTGCATGGCGGTGGCATGGATGAAGTGGCGATTCATGCACCAACTCAGGTCGCGGAGCTGAATAACGGCAGCATTGAAAGCTACGAATTAGCACCGGAAGATTTTGGCTTAAACCGCTTTGAGCTTGGCTCGTTACAGGGCGGCGCACCTGAAGAAAACCGTGACATTTTAGCACGGTTGTTACAAGGTAAGGGTGAGGCCGCGCATGCCGCAGCAGTCGCGGCTAATGTCGCATTATTGCTGAAATTGCATGGGCAGGAAAACCTGCGCCATAACGCACAACAAGCATTGGAAATGATTCACAGCGGTCAGCCTTTTGAACGTGTTACCGCTCTGGCAGCAAGAGGATAAATCATGCAGGATTCTGGGCTTAACAAAACGGTACTTCACCAAATAGTGCGCGATAAGGAAATCTGGGTTGCCGCGCGGAAATTACAACAGCCTCTGGCCAGTTTCCAAAATGACATTACCTTGAGTCAGCGCGACTTTTATCAGGCGCTACAGGGCAACAAAACGGTGTTTATTCTGGAGTGCAAGAAAGCATCGCCGTCCAAAGGCGTTATTCGCGATAATTTTAATCCAGCAGAGATTGCTAATGTTTATAAGAATTATGCCTCGGCTATCTCGGTACTGACGGATGAAAAATACTTTCAGGGCAATTTTGACTTCTTGCCACAAGTCAGCGCGGCGGTAACTCAACCCGTATTGTGCAAAGATTTTATTATTGATGCCTACCAAATCCAGCTTGCGCGTTTTTATCAGGCTGACGCTATTTTGCTGATGCTATCTGTGCTTGATGATGAGACTTACCGCCAACTGGCCGCCGTGGCTCATAGCCTGAACATGGGGGTATTGACGGAGGCAAGCAACGCCGAGGAGCTGGATCGCGCTATTGCATTAGAGGCAAAAGTCGTTGGTATTAATAACCGTGACTTACGTGATTTGTCTATCGACCTTAATCGCACCCGCGAACTGGCACCGCGTCTGCCCAAGGGCGTGACGGTTATCAGCGAATCAGGTATCAATAACTACCGGCAAGTGCGCGAACTCAGCCACTTTGCCAACGGGTTCCTCATTGGCAGCGCATTGATGTCTGAAACTGACCTGAATGCGGCGGTGCGCCGCGTGCTATTGGGTGAAAATAAGGTATGCGGTCTGACCCGCGCCCAAGATGCCGCCGCCGCCTATCAGGCCGGTGCGGTATATGGCGGGTTGATTTTTGTCGGCAGCTCACCGCGTTATGTAGACATTGCGCAGGCCCGCACCGTTATCAGTGGTGCGCCGCTGAAATATGTTGGCGTATTCCGTGATGCAAAAGTCGAAACCATACAACAAACTGCTGAACGGCTGTCGCTAAGCGCCGTGCAGTTACATGGGCATGAAGATCAAAGCTATATCAACCAACTGCGCGAAATATTGCCTGCCAGTTGCCAGATTTGGCAGGCATTGAGTGTCACTGACACCATGCCAGTTCGCCACTTACAGCATGTTGAACGCTATGTTTTGGATAATGGCAACGGCGGCACTGGCCAGAGTTTTGACTGGTCATTATTAGCCGATCAACCATTGGATAACGTGCTGCTGGCGGGTGGGCTGGGGCCGAATAACTGCGGTGCTGCGGCGCAATTAGGCTGCGCCGGTTTGGATCTCAATTCTGGGGTGGAAAGCGCCCCCGGCATTAAAGATCCCCAAAAGATTGCCGCCGTATTCCAGACATTACGCGCTGACTAATTTATACCCTTTGTACTTGAAGCTACAGGGTTGTTAGCTGCACGCACTCACCCGAATCACTTACCGATGTCAGCTCATCGGGATTCGTTTGCTGGCTGCCTGGCTGTAACTCCAATGACTTTGGGTATGACGTGCTGGCTTTATTACAAATATATTTTGGTTCATCCTATGAAGGGCAAAGAAATGACCACATTGAATCCCTATTTTGGCGAGTTCGGGGGAATGTATGTACCCCAGATTCTGATGCCAGCATTGAAACAACTGGAAGAAGCTTTTGTTAGTGCACAACTGGATCCTGAATTTCAGGCGGAATTTCAGGATTTGTTAAAAAACTATGCTGGGCGTCCAACCGCTCTGACCCTGTGTCAAAATCTGACCAAGGGAACCAAAACCAAGTTATATCTGAAACGTGAAGACTTGTTACACGGTGGCGCGCACAAGACTAATCAGGTTTTAGGCCAGGCTTTATTAGCCAAACGCATGGGTAAAACAGAAATCATTGCTGAAACTGGTGCTGGTCAGCATGGTGTAGCTTCAGCATTAGCCTGTGCCTTATTGGGCTTAAAATGTCGCATCTATATGGGTGCCAAAGACATTGAGCGTCAGTCGCCAAACGTTTTCCGTATGCGCCTGATGGGGGCTGAAGTTATCCCGGTTCACAGCGGTTCATCAACGCTGAAAGATGCGTGTAATGAAGCCCTGCGTGACTGGTCTGGTAGCTACGAAACCGCCCACTATATGCTGGGAACCGCCGCAGGCCCGCACCCTTACCCCACTATTGTGCGTGAATTCCAGCGGATGATTGGCGAAGAAACCAAAGCTCAGATGTTGGCCAGAGAAGGCCGCCTGCCCGATGCGGTGCTGGCATGCATCGGTGGCGGTTCTAACGCCATTGGCATGTTTGCTGACTTTATCGATGAGCCGGGTGTAGGGCTGATTGGCGTGGAACCAGCTGGGCTGGGTATCGAAACTGGTCAACATGGTGCTCCACTAAAACATGGCAAAGTGGGCATCTACTTCGGTATGAAATCACCGATGATGCAAACCAGTGATGGTCAAATTGAAGAATCTTACTCAATTTCTGCCGGTTTAGACTTCCCATCTGTCGGGCCACAACATGCTTATTTGAATAGCATCGGACGCGCTGATTATGTGTCAGTAACTGATGACGAAGCTCTGGATGCGTTTAAAGCGCTGTCATGCAAAGAAGGGATCATTCCGGCGTTGGAGTCTTCCCATGCATTGGCCCATGCCCTGAAAATGATTAAAGCAGAGCCGGAAAAAGAACAGATATTGGTGGTGAATTTGTCCGGGCGGGGTGATAAAGATATTTTCACAGTTCACGATATTCTGAAAGCGCGGGGAGAAATTTAATGGAGCGTTATCAACAGCTTTTCAAACAGTTGGCTGCCAAAAACGAAGGCGCATTTGTTCCTTTCGTGCAACTCGGCGACCCAACACCAGCTCTCTCCTTAGAAATTATCGACACCTTGATTGCCGCAGGCGCTGATGCATTGGAGTTGGGCATTCCTTTCTCTGATCCATTGGCTGATGGCCCGACGATCCAAAACGCCGCACTACGTGCTTTTGCCGCTGGTGTTACCCCTGGTATCTGTTTTGAGATGCTGGCAGAAATCCGTAAAAAGCACCCTACCATTCCCATTGGATTGCTGATGTATGCAAATCTGGTATTCCATAATGGGATAGATACTTTCTACCAGCGCTGCGCTGATGTCGGTGTCGACTCGGTGCTGATTGCTGATGTGCCGTTTGAAGAGTCTCTACCGTTCCGTACTGCGGCCTTGCGCCACGGGATTGCGCCTATCTTTATCTGCCCGCCTAATGCCGATGATGATTTATTGCGAGAAATAGCCTCTCATGGCCGTGGCTATACCTATCTGCTCTCCCGCGCGGGTGTGACGGGGGCTGAGAATCACGGACAGCTGCCATTGAATCATTTGATAGATAAACTGTGTGAATACAATGCGGCTCCGGCTCTACAAGGTTTTGGTATCTCAGAACCTGAGCAGGTAAAAATCAGTCTGGCGGCTGGGGCAGCAGGTGCCATTTCAGGTTCTGCTATTGTAAAAATCATTGAAAACAATGTCTCACAGCCCGCAGAGATGCTCGCGCAATTGGCCAACTTCGTGACCAATATGAAAGCAGCCACCCGCAGCTAGTTTCCCCAGAGCGCCTGATGATGCATCAGATTCAGGCGCTATCTTCCTTATTTTCAATACCTTTTCCCCAATCTATCTGCTGAAAATTTGAATTAAAGTCATTCATAACCAATACTAATAATGTGTAACACACTAAGCATTTCTTTACATTTAGCATGCGGTGGGTGTCAGCGCACCTGAGTGAAATATGCGTTAATAGCACTTTGGACTATTGGTTTATCCAATATGCCCTATAGCATTGATAAACATGGAGAGTCATTTATGAAGATTTTCAAAACTATTTCAGCTTTATGCGTTGCAGTGATTATGGCGATGGCAATATCCGCCTGCGCTCCTACAGCAAAATCGGAAGGAACCGGGGGTTATCTGGATGACACAGTGGTCACCACTAAAGTGAAATCAGCGCTGTTAGGTGAGAAGAATCTAAAATCGACTGAAATCAGTGTTGAGACCTTCAAAGGGCGGGTTCAGTTGAGTGGTTTTGTTAGCTCACGTCAGGATGCTAACCGCGCAGTACAGATTACCCGAAGCGTACCTGGGGTGAAATCTGTTAGTGATCAGATGCTGATTCGCTAATCATCTGTGGATATGCACATCTTATAGTCTGGAGACTGGCGGGGCGACTGCACCGATGGGCACTCCGACGGCTTACGCCGTTACGACCCATTCGGTACAATCCCCCGCCTATTGATGCTAAAAACGAAAAATATTAGCCAAAGTCATTGGTGTGATAGCCAGGCAGCCAGCAAATGCATCCCGATGAGTCTATTTATTTTAAGTTCAACAACCAGTTTATTTTAAGTTCAACAACCAGTCAGTGATTCGGGTAAGTGAGCCCAGCTAACACCGCTGTCACGCCAAGGACGAAGGATAATTAGAAACGATAACCAGCACCAAACATAAACACCCAAGGATCAAGGCGGGTATGAATACTTTGCTCCTGGCCATTGGCTTTAAATTTCACGTCAGTTTCGATATTCATCCACCAGACAGACATATTCACCATCCAGTTTTCGCTAACCATGTAATCCAGACCCGCCTGACCCGCCACACCCCAAGAATCTTTTACACTTAAATCCGTTAATCCGGCAGAAGCGCCAGTATTGTTGAATTTCTCATCAAAGAAAGTGGTGTAGTTCAGACCAATACCCAAATACGGGCGCAGTTTGTCTTGTTTATCGCGGAAATAATATTGCGCCATCAATGTCGGAGGCAGTTGCTTAACTTCAGCGATGTCACCGGTCGGCCCAAGGCCTATTTTATGACGGAAAGGCGTAGCAGCCAGCAATTCCACCCCGATATTATCGGTAACCAGATAACTGAAAGTCAGGCCCAACTGAGTATTGTTATCTGCTTTGAAGGAACCATAACCTAATACATCATCAGACCCGGCATTGGGTCTGACCGTTGCCGTCCCTGCCCGGAAAATATAATCGCCTGCTTGATGCGCACTTACCGCAGTCGATGCCAGAGTTGCTACGGCTAATATTGCCAAAGTGACTTTTTTCATTATCCATTCCATTTGTGGGTATATTCGCGGACAGAATATACCCACAAATGAGTATTCATGATCCAATCGAGATCACATCTTTAGTAACAATTTAAATAAATCCCAATTTAAGTAGGGTTATTTAATTCCTTAATAATATTGAAATTGATCTGGATCATAAATGGCCGTTTACACCAAATTGTGCTTATGACCATTGCTGAAAAAGACAACAGTTGTCATGCTGCTATGCTTGGATGTTGTATGTGTGAAATCGTGATCGGTTGGCTGTTTACTTTGTCAGGAGCAGTAGATTCAAGATGAGCGCTGAAATTAATCCGTGTGTCAGTTGTGGTGCTTGCTGTGCCTATTTTCGAGTCTCATTTTATTGGTCGGAGGCCAAAGATGGCGGCGGTACAGTTCCCTCTGCCATGACCGAGCAGGTCACCCCGTTTATTAGCTGCATGTCCGGCACTAATGGCAAATCTTCCCGCTGCATTGCCCTCCAGGGCGAGGTCGGCCAGTCGGTTTCTTGTTCAATCTACGACGACCGCCCACCTCCCTGTCATGAATTTGAGCAGTCAGGAGCAGCGGGGATTCACAATCCATATTGTGACCGCGCCCGCGCCCATTATGGCTTGCCACCGTTACCTGTTGATAACATCGAGGTTATTAGATTAGAAGAAATCAGCCGTTGGCCAATGACAGGATCCCACAGCGCACCATAACAAGGTATAATCATCGGCTAAGCGCTATTTTTTCGATCCCAAGGAGCTTTCATGCCTATCACGGCTAACACTTTATACCGTGACAGTTTTAACTTTTTACGTAATCAACTGGCCGCCATTCTGTTACTGGCGCTACTGACTGCGTTCATTACCGTCATGCTGAATCAGGCCTTTATCCCTGATACTGAACAACTGAGTATTTTAAGTTCCACAGAAAGTGATTTTGCGTCGTCAGGGAATCTCAGCATTACAGAGTTGGTGGCACAACTCACACCAGAGCAACAGATTATTCTGCTCAAAGTGTCTGCGGCGGCCACCTTCTCCGCATTAGTGGGTAATGTTTTATTAGTCGGTGGCATGCTGACACTGATTTCTATGGTTTCTCAAGGCCGTCGTGTTAGCGCATTGCAGGCAATTGGTATTTCAGTACCTATTTTACCCCGCTTACTGCTGCTGATGTTCATTGGTACGCTGTTAATTCAGTTGGGAATAACCCTGTTTATCGTGCCGGGTATCATTATTGCTGTGGCACTTTCACTGTCACCGATTATCGTGAGCACGGAAAAGATGGGTGTTTTCGCCGCAATGAAAACCAGTGTTAAATTGGCCTTTGCCAATGTTCGGTTGATTATTCCGGCGATGATGTTGTGGATAGCAGCTAAACTGATTTTGTTATATTTGGTCAATCACCTGACCGCGTTGCCGACACCTATTGCTAGTGTGGTTTTAAGCGCACTGAGTAATCTGGTTTCTGCATTATTGCTGGTGTATCTGTTCCGCTTATATATGTTATTACGCCCAACCGATATTACCGTATAAATATCCGTTAGATAACATGACAAAAGGGCCATTACGGCCCTTTTTGTTATTCCGGATTCAACACATTTGCTGTTGTTCTCATTTCCGGCTCAGGTTCCGATTCTTGTCTCTCTGCCACCCGCTGTTTACTCTGAATCAGCTTGAGAGCCAGATACAAATCGGGCACCAAAACCAGATCATCATCATGGCTTTTCAACTTATTAATCCGGAACCAGCGCGTCAATTCAGTGCGTCGCCCGGCTAATATCAGCTTAATATTACGCTGCTTCAGATCGCGCTTAAGCTCATCAATCGCAGCCAACACACTGATATCAGCATAAGTAAAGCTGGCTACCGCATCAATCACCACCCAGTCAGCGGGATGTGGCGTGCTATCAACCAGATTCAAAATACGTCGCTTGAAGTAGGCAACGTTGAAATACGTCAGCGGTGAGTTAAAGCGGTAAATCATCACGCCAGGCACAGGTTTAATGCCGTTACCACTGCGCATAGAATGGATCATGCCATCAGCATTAACCCCCAATAACTGCTCTGTTGGGCGAAATACCGTGCGTAAGAATTGCAATAACCCCAACAACACCGCCAAACCAATACCACTAATTACGCCCACTAAAACAACACTGACGAAAGTAAAAATCGCCAGATAGAAAGCCTGCGTATTACGTTTACGTAACTGCCATAAACTTCTGAATCCGAGCAAAGACCAGGCGGCATAAATCAGCACCACACCCAGCGCGGCGATGGGGATAAATTGCAGCGGGCGCGTTAAAAATAGCAACACCATTGCAATAACCAACGCGGCAATAATCGATACCAGTTGGCTCTTACCATTATTGGCATCATTCACTGCGGTGCGGGTACTCGCCCCACTGATAGCAAAACCCTGTGAGAGCGCGGAGACAATATTGGTGACACCGAGCGCGCGCAGCTCGACATCGGCATCCACTTCGTAGCCATTCTTGGCGGCAAAACTGCGGGCGGTAAGCATCATACTGACAAAACTGACCACCGCCAGGTTGAGTGCCGGGATCACCATGTCACGCAACAGGCCCGGTTGGAAATCAGGCCAATGCACCATCGGCAAACCACCGTCAAATCCGCCAACCACCGCGACACCAAACTGTTGCATATTGGCAGACCAAGAGACAAAGGTCGCGATGACAATGGCTAACAACGGCGCAGGCCAGTTGGGCCGTAACCACTTAACACCGTACAGCACGACAAATGTCAGTAATGAAATGGCAACCGTGGGTAAATGGCTGTTGATTAAATTATGTGGCAGAGCCAGCACTCGCTCAATCAATTGAGGTGGGCGGGCCATAAAACCAAATACTTTACCCAACTGATCAACAATAATGGTGATCGCTACCCCATTAAGTAGGCCGGTAAGTATAGGCCGCGATAATAAATCAGCTAATGCCCCGAGCTTAAAGCGGCTGGCCACCAGACACCATGTCCCCATCATCAGTGTCATCATGATAGTCAGTTGCCAGTGAACCTCGCTGTTCCCCGCGGCCAACGGCGCAACCACCGCAGCGATAACCGCACAGGTCGCCGCATCAGGCCCAACAATCAATTGCCGTGAGGAGCCAAAAAATGCGTAGGCAATCATCGGCAAAATACACGAATACAATCCAACCGCAGCGCTAACGCCGGTCAATTCCGCATAGGCGATAGCAATGGGCAATGCCACTGCGGCCACCGATAACCCAGCTCTCACATCTGGCTTAAGCCAGTCACGTTCATAAGCCATTAATTGAGTCAACCCCGGCATCCAATACCGGAGTGATTTTCTCTGCATACTAACTCCACCAAGCTTTAACCCAATATCTATTACTTATCATGCTGGGTTAATACCAAACTGGCAATATACAGACAAAATCTGTTACTTGTTTATCGTAAGTTTCTGCAAATTCCGCTGGCGGAGCGCGCATTCCCACAGATAATTAAGGATAATAGTGTTTTACCGTAGGTACCCTCACCGCACTGAATCCGGTATAGTCGGGCGGTGTACAAATGATGGATTGATTCATGAAGCAACTTTTAGATTTTCTCCCATTGGTAGTATTTTTCGTTTTCTACAAGATGTATGACATTTTTGTCGCATCAGGGGCGCTGATTGTCGCAACCTTGCTGGCGCTGGCCTTTACTTGGTTCAAATACCGCAAGGTAGAAAAAATGACCCTGGTCACCGCCATTATGGTGTTAGTGTTCGGTACCTTAACGTTGGCCTTCCACAGTGACTTGTTTATTAAGTGGAAAGTGACGGTGCTGTATGTGCTGTTCGCCGTCGCGTTATTAGTTAGTCAGTGGTTTATGAAAAAGCCATTGATTCAGCGCATGCTGGGTAAGGAACTGACATTACCCGATACCGTCTGGTCAACGCTGAATATGTCTTGGGCGGTGTTTTTCCTGGTCTGCGGTTTGCTGAACATCTATGTGGCTTTCTGGTTACCGCAAGACATTTGGGTCAATTTCAAAGTCTTTGGCTTAACCGCTCTGACGCTGGTATTCACACTTATCAGTGGCGTTTATATTTACCGACATATGCCGGAAGAACAGAAAAAGTCATAATTTAAAATAGTAGGCAGAGATGACCCAGGAACAAATATCACCTCGCGGTGAACGGTTATTACCTAGCGGTGAACAAGCATTACCCAACGGTGAGCTGGTACTGCGCACCCTTGCGATGCCCGCAGACACCAATGCCAACGGAGATATTTTCGGTGGCTGGTTGATGTCCCAAATGGATATTGGCGGTGCTATTCAAGCTAAAGAGATAGCCCAAGGGCGTGTGGTCACTGTACGTGTTGATGGCATGACCTTCCTCAAACCTGTTGCGGTGGGTGACGTGGTTTGCTGTTATGCCCGCTGCATTAAGAGCGGCCGCAGTTCTATTACCATCAATATTGAAGTATGGGTGAAAAAGGTCTCTTCCGAACCTATTGGCCAGCGTTACAAAGCTACTGAAGCGGTATTCACCTATGTGGCCGTTGATGATATCGGCAAAGCTCGCGCCTTACCTGAAGGTAGCCGAAACTTTGAAGTGGGCGCAACGCAATAGTTGCCATTTGGTTGATGTCAGATGTCAAAAGGGTCGCTCCAGCAGCGACCCTTTTTATTGCAACGTGGATATTGCCGAACAGCAATATCACTGCCTTAGTCCATTTCCGTCGTGCCGCCAATTTTGAACACCACTGTGGTGACATAATCCTTGGCCGCAACCGCTTCAAAACGCCACTTGCGCATTACCTGTTTCACTTCACGCTCAAAGGTATTACGCGGTGTTGCTTCCAGAATTCGCACATTAGTGACTCGACCATTTTCGTCAATGTCATATTGCACTTTAACCTGCCCTTCAACCCCTAACGCCAAGGCTCTGGCGGGATAAGTCGGTTTCGCCTTACTCAGGGCTTTTGGCCCAGTAGAGGTTGACACGCCCAGCACCGATGCTTTTGGTGCTGATTTAACCGGTGCATTAGTAGCAACCAGTGCTGGCTCATCTGATTTAAAAGGCTTGTCATCCGGCGGTGCAACTGTCTTTTTAACATCTGGCTTTTTCACTTCCGGTTTTTTGACTTCTTTTTTCACCGGTTTAGGTTTAGGTTTTGGTTTCACCGGTTCAGGGATAGATACAGGCACCGGTTCTGGCAGCACTTCAGGTTCTGGTGGCGCTTCTTCGATGGGCTCAGGTTCAGGTTCAGGTTCAGCCTGCGGCTCTGCCGCTGCTGGCTGTGGTGCCGCGAAGGTATCTATATTAACCATCGTGACCGCGATCGGCGCATCCTCTATCTCTGGCTGTATTCTCATTTGCTCTACAGATACATACAGCAATGCCGCAATTACGCTGCCATGTATACCTACTGAAAATGCGAGTGGCCACGTAAGCCGTCGACCCAAGAAAAATTTATTTAGCTGCATAATAATTCAGTGTCCTCTAATGCAGCTAAGTTTAAATGCAAATAGCAATCATATTCAATACGCAGTTGCAAACTATCTTAGCGATAGGTCTTAAATGATGCTTTAAACGGCAATATCTACCAAATAACACTTTCTATTTACGCCTGGTTATCATTTTATTTCATTATGAATTACCGGTGTATTGTCGATAAATTGCAGATATCCCTCTTCTCACCAATTATTGAATTTATGGGTGGAACATGATGTGATGGAACACCGAACACAAATCAAATTGCCATATCCACTGTTGATGACGAATAGGTGAAATATGCTGTATGTAATCTTTGCGACCGATGTGCCTGATTCACTTGAGAAGCGCTTGTCCGTGCGCCCTGCCCATCTGGCTCGCTTACAAGCATTGCAGGATCAAGGCCGTTTATTGACCGCGGGGCCTAATCCCGCCATCGACAGTGCGGATCCCGGTGCTGCCGGATTCACCGGTTCTACCGTGATAGCTGAGTTTACTTCGCAGCAAGAAGCCGAGGCTTGGGCAGAACAAGACCCTTATGTGGCCGCTGGGGTGTATCACTCAGTCATTGTAAGACCCTATAAACGCGTATTTTGAGTCAAAGCGATTATATCCGAACGTAAAAACATTCAGATTGATGATTGCCCGAACTGTCACGGTGTTTGGTTTGATCGCGGGGAGAAGGATAAAATCATTGAAAAATCAGTTGAGTTTGTGCTGAATAAATACACGAATTGCGATGGAAATCATACGCCTGCCATCAGGCGTATTGGCTTTAACGTACCCTCGCTCAACCCACTAGACTTTGTAGTGTTTCAGCCAATGCTCTTCACAGGTTTCCACTGCTTTGTCGAGCATATGCGCAGGTGATTTTAAGATCATATGATCTTTTCTGACCCAAACAGGGTAAGTATGTTTGCCGGCAGCAATGACTTGTTCAGCATAAATAGCAGCGTGATATAGCAGCTCAGATTCTTCACAATAAATCTCATATTTATGCAACGCCGGGCTGCTTTTCAAATCCCCGAAGAATACTGTTTTAGCTAATTTATATTGAGACATTAACTATGACCTTTGCTGGAATAGGGATTATATCATCCACTCAACCGCATCATATAACTGTGATATTCACAGCAAAAGCTTATCTAAGCTGATGTCCTGACGACAAAATTTGCATTTCCTCGCGCGCCATAACTGCGCCCGCTGAATATCATCACCTAATATTAAAATGGCCGTATTGCATTGGAAGATGGCTCACTTCTTCCAATGGGCAAGAACTGAATAAGTAACCTTGCATAGCATCGACGCCTATGTCAGCCAGTTGGCAATACTGCAAATGAGTTTCGACACCCTCGACAACAACATTCTGACAATATTCACGCAAACGCGTCACCAGGTTATCGAAGGTGACACTGCCCGCCCACTGCCAGTAAAAATGTTTATCAATTTTCACACACTCAAAGAAGCCACTGCTGGCCGCAGCAAGATGAGCATTGCCACTACCAAAGTCGTCCAACCATAGCGAATATCGTTTAGCGAGCTTACTTAATAATGCGTTCTCGGCACCATCACCGAGGTTAGGGAAGCTCTCCATTATTTCCAGTCGGATAAAAGGCATTGAATCCAATAGTGATATGACATCATCATCATTCAATACTGCGTTTGTCATATCAAAGTCTATATTTATTGAGAGTATTATTTGGTGTTCAATAAACCATTTCTGCTGATTTTTAACTTCACATAATTGAGCGTGCAGCAACTTAGCCTTCGTCTGAGCATTAAGTTGATGTAAGAAGCGTTCAGTATAAATAGGAGATTTAAAAGAGGTTGTCGTAAAGCGACTCAATAACTCTACTGCAAGTAACTTACCGTTATGTTGGTAAACAGGTTCACAGATAAAAGCGCAATCAACCGCAATGTTTAGTCTGCTATCCACAGTAAAATCCTTTTATTTGATTAGAACAGCAGTATTGATCAATTGATAAAATTGATCAATTTTTTATTATTGATCACTAAAAACGATAAATGATATTGACATGAAAAGATGAGATTTAAAACAACTTATTGATAGATATGAAAGTATCAAATAAACATGATGGTTATCATGTTTATTATTCAATAATCACTTATTTCGTTAGGGAATGGTCGCTCCGAACCCTCCCACAGTAACACCCCTGAAATTGAACGATTAGAACGAAGCAACCTGATATATAGGGTAGCGTGATCTCTTTCTGATGTTAAATAAACTGCCAAGGGTCTATTTTGCCCAGTTTATTATTAATATGAACATCAGAATCATCGCATTTTGTTAATTTAGGATAGGCGTGATTTTTCTGCGCGGAAATGTGAAATTTAAAGTGGAAAATATTATTTCCAGATTCCAATTAATATCATTTTTTTAACAATGTCAGGTCACCCCTCCAGAAGGGAGAATGTATTGCGCAAGATATTTGCAGGTAAAAATTTAATAATGGGTATCTCCTTGCTGGGGCAAAAACAAAAACAGCCTCATAAAGAGACTGTTTTTACAACCCTCACAGCGAATCACCACTCATAAGCCACAGTGAACAATAGCGACCTACGATGCTGATGCTCGTGAAGTTGCCGGACACAATAGATATGGCGATAGCGCCGTGATTGACCTTCAAGCCAGCGATTTTTTCGACGCTGGTTTTGCCGCAACATACGCCAACGGCCTACCTCATTCTTACTCCGTCTCATGAAGCTATTCTTCCAAAGCTGAGAACCGAGCTATTATAAGCTTTTCATCTGTTGCGCCAAGTCGCCACAGGGAAAAAACGCATATTTAGCCTTAAATCATCTAACCTACAGTGTGGTAAAAACAAAAAACGCCAGCTATATATAGATATCGACTAAGGTATTCGCTTTGCAAGTCCTTTAGCTTAAAAGACTTTATCCCGCAATATATCCGATTAAAGGTTTCGCCTTTGCCGTACTGTGCGTACACTCTTTAGTGACCGTTTGTGAACAGGATTTCCGCCCTTATGACAACATTTTATACCGTAATCAGTTGGCTCTCAGTTTTTGGCTATTGGTTGCTTATTGCCGGGGTCACGTTGCGTATTCTCATGAAACGCAGAGCCGTTCCTTCGGCCATGGCATGGCTACTTGTTATCTATATTCTGCCGTTGGTGGGAATAATTGCTTATCTCTCATTCGGTGAGCTTCATCTCGGTAAACGTCGAGCTGAACGCGCCAAGGCCATGTGGCCGTCTACCGCGCGCTGGCTCAGTGAACTGAAAGATTGCCAACATATTTTTGCCAGCTCCAACAGCGAGGTGGCAACCCCATTATTCCAACTGTGCGAACGCCGCCAGGGCATCAGCGGCGTTAAAGGCAATCAATTACAGTTGTTAACCACCACCGATGACACACTAAAAGCCTTAGTCCGTGATATCGAGTTGGCTCGCCATAATATAGAAATGGTGTTTTATATCTGGCAACCGGGCGGCTTGGTTGATCAGGTCGCTGAATCTCTTATGGCTGCGGCGCGGCGCGGCGTCCATTGCCGACTGATGCTGGATTCTGCCGGTAGCCAACAATTCTTCCGCACCCCCTATCCTGCCATGATGCGCAACGCCGGAATTGAAGTTGTCGAAGCACTTAAAGTCAATGTCTTCCGGGTATTTTTGCGCCGTATGGATTTGCGCCAGCATCGTAAAGTTGTATTGATTGATAATTATGTTGCCTACACCGGCAGCATGAATATGGTGGATCCGCGCTTCTTCAAACAAGATGCCGGAGTCGGCCAATGGATTGATATGATGGCGCGCATGGAAGGCCCGGTGGCGACAACCATTGGTATCGTCTATGCCTGTGACTGGGAGATTGAGACCGGCAAACGTATTCTGCCGCCGCCACCAGATACTCATATCATGCCGTTCGAAGAAGAGAGCGGCCATACTATTCAGGTGATTGCATCTGGCCCCGGCTTCCCTGAAGAGATGATCCACCAGGCATTATTAACCGCCGTGTATGCCGCTCGTAAGCAGTTGATCATGACTACGCCGTACCTCGTGCCAAGTGATGATTTGCTACATGCCATCTGTACCGCGGCGCAACGTGGTGTTGACGTCAGCATTATCGTTCCGCGCGATAACGACTCAATGATGGTGCGTTGGGCCAGCCGTGCCTTCTTCTCTGAGCTACTTGATGCCGGAGTTAAAATTTACCAGTTTGAAGGCGGGTTGCTGCACAGCAAGAGTGTTCTGGTCGATGGCCAATTAAGTTTGGTGGGAACAGTCAACCTGGATATGCGTAGCTTATGGTTGAATTTTGAAATCACACTGGTGATTGATGATGATGGTTTTGGTGCAGATTTGGCACAAGTTCAGGATGATTATATTGCTCGTTCGGTATTATTAGACGACGAACAGTGGAATAAGCGCCCACTCTGGCATCGCGTAACTGAAAGATTATTCTACTTTTTCAGCCCATTCCTGTGATCAATGGGAAAGCTAACAATTGCCTAATTGTAGATTCTCTGAGTTATTCGCTTTCAATAGCATAATAATTGTAAAAGCAGCATAGAGAGTGTTTTAATGAGCGCAATCTGTAAATGACAAATGGGAATCTGCAAATGGACCTTAATAATCGCCTGACTGAAGATGAAACACTGGAACAGGCTTACGATATTTTTCTGGAACTGGCAGGTGATAACCTCGATCCAGCAGATATTTTACTGTTTAACCTTCAGTTTGAAGAGCGCGGCGGTGCTGAGTTATTTGATCCCGCCGAAGATTGGCAAGAACATGTCGATTTTGATGTAAATCCGGACTTTTTCGCCGAAGTTGTCATTGGTCTGGCTGATAGTGATGGTGAAGAGATAAACGATGTGTTTGCTCGTGTTCTACTGTGCCGAGAAAAAGATCATAAACTTTGCCATATCTTGTGGAAAGAGTAACCAGCGCCCCACCCGCTGCTTAGCTTTGGCAGCAGCTTGATCAACCTGATGTTTGTCGCTCGTGTATTATACCCAATAAAAAATCCCCGCTGATTTATCTGGCGGGGATTTTTGCTATCAGACTATTAATATCTGAATATGGGCATCATAGCGGATCCACTTTCAGGCAAGAAACCGCATGGCGGAAGCTCCCCTCCAATAATGGGCGGGTTTTTGCACACTCTGGCCCAGCGATTGGGCAGCGAGTACGAAAAACGCAGCCAGATGGCGGATTAATGGGTGATGGTAACCCCCCCTCCAGCAACTGAATCACTTTTGCCCTTTCTTTATCTGGGTCAGGGATAGGTACGGCCGACATCAATGCTTTGGTGTAGGGATGCTGAGGATTATGGTAAACCTCATCATAAGTGCCAAGCTCTACCGCATGCCCCAGATACATCACTAATACCCGGTCAGAAATATGTTTTACCACCGCCAGATCATGTGCGATGAAAATCAGTGACAGCCCCATTTCACGTTGTAATTGCTGCAACAGGTTTACCACTTGAGCCTGAATTGATACATCCAATGCTGATACCGGCTCATCGCAAATAACCAGTTTCGGTTCAAGGATCAATGCGCGAGCAATCCCAATACGTTGGCACTGACCACCCGAGAATTCATGAGGATAGCGGTTGATTAAGTTAGGCAGTAAACCCACCTTCAGCATCATGGCTTTGACTTTATCTTTAACTTCCTGACGCGGCATTTTGGGATGATAAGTCCGCAGTGGTTCAGCAATGATTTCACCGATAGTCATTCGCGGATTTAATGATGCCAGTGGGTCCTGGAATATCATCTGGATATCGCTGCGCGTCTCACGCCACTGCGCATCACTCATGTTAAGTAAATCTTTACCTAACCACGCCACACTACCACTAGTTGCTTTCACCAAACCAATGATAGCGCGGGCAAAAGTTGATTTACCACAACCAGACTCACCCACCACACCTAAGGTTTCACCTTCGTACAAACGCAAGGTAACGCCATCGACAGCTTTGAGGGTTTTTGACGGCTGCCAGAACCACTGTTTACCATCCTGAATATCAAAATGGACTTTCAGGTCAGCCACTTCTAACAATACTTTTTTCTCTGTCATGGCATTCATACTAATTCCCCTACTGGCTTGTAGCAGGCACGTAAACGGCCATCACCAAAATGCTCTAATGCTGGAGCGGTGCTACAGCTTTCCATTGCATACTGGCAACGAGGCTGGAATGGGCACCCTTTCGGCAAGCGCAGTAAATTGGGTGGATTACCCGGAATAGTCATGAGAGATTCGCCTTCAGCATCAAGGCGAGGTACTGCATTCAGCAGACCAATAGAATAAGGGTGACTTGGATGATAAAACACATCCCGAGCCTGACCATATTCCATAGTTCGCCCCGCATACATCACCAGGACTTTATTACAAATACCGGCAACCACCCCAAGGTCATGGGTAATCATAATGATCGCCGTATTGAACTCATTCTTAAGTTCATTTAGCAACGTCATGATTTGAGCCTGAACAGTCACATCCAGTGCTGTTGTCGGTTCATCCGCAATCAACAGCTTAGGGCGGCACAGCAGCGCCATAGCTATCATCACGCGCTGACGCATTCCTCCTGAAAATTCATGCGGATACATACGCATACGCTTACGCGCTTCAGGCATTTTTACCGCATCAAGCATGCGAATTGACTCTTCAAAGGCCTCACTCTTACTCATCTTTTTATGCAATTGCAGCACTTCCATTAGCTGCTCACCCACGCGCATATAAGGATTTAGGGAGGTCATTGGGTCTTGGAAGATCATCGAGATCTCTTCTGCCCGTAAACGGTTCAACTGCTTTTCGGGTAAATTCAGGATCTCACGGCCATTAAACTTCGCCGAACCCCCGATCCGACCATTACTGGCCAGCAGCCCCATCAATGCAAATGCTGTTTGGGATTTACCTGAACCTGACTCGCCCACAATACCCAGCGTTTCACCAGCGCGCAGGTCAAAATTAAGCGCGTTTACCGCAGTAACATCACCGTCGGGTGTGCCGAATGTAACGGTCAAGTCTTTGACATCCAACAGAACGTTTTGCTGAACAGCAGACTGATTATCAATAGTCATCATAGTGCTACTCCTCAGCGATCTTTCGGGTCGAGGGCATCACGTAAGCCATCGCCGATAAAGTTGAAACAAAACAGTGTGACCACCAAGAAACCGGCAGGAAACATCAATAACCAAGGAGAAACTTCCATCGAGTTGGCACCATCACTGAGTAATGCGCCCCAACTACTCAGCGGCTCTTGCGTCCCTAACCCTAAGAAGCTCAGGAATGATTCAAACAAAATCATGCTAGGAACCAGTAATGAGGCGTATACCACAACCACGCCCAACACGTTTGGTACGATATGGCGCAACACAATATTACGCGTGGAAACACCGCCCACCAACGCCGCTTCGATGAACTCTTTGCGTTTCAGACTTAATGTCTGCCCACGCACAATACGTGCCATATCCAGCCAGGAGACCATACCGATCGCGACAAATATCAGTAAAATATTCTGACCAAAAAAAGTCACCAGCAAAATGACGAAGAACATGAAGGGGAATGAGTTAAGAATCTCCAGCAAACGCATCATCAGTGAGTCGACTTTCCCACCCAGATAGCCTGATAACGATCCATATAAGGTGCCAACCACCACGGCAACCAAGGCCGCAGCAACACCCACCATCAATGAGATGCGTCCACCAATCGCTACGCGTACCAATAAGTCGCGGCCAGATGAATCCGTACCAAAGTAGTGTCCGGACTCAATATCGGGTGCCGCTGACATCATGCCCCAGTCAGTATCGGCATAGGAAAACTGAGCTAACATCGGGGCAAAAATGACAAATAAAGTAATTAACATCAGGATCACCAAACTGGTGATCGCCGCGCGGTTATGAACAAAGCGGCGGCGGGCATCCTGCCAAAGGCTACGCCCTTCAACTTCCAGTTTTTCACTGAAAACTTCCAGAGCTTCGCTATTTTTCTTGCTTAACATAATTGGCGTGCTCCAGTGCTAGTAACGGATTTTCGGATCGATAACGGCATATAACACGTCAACAATCGCATTGAATAAAATGGTTAATGCGCCTACCAAAATGGTCAGACTCAGGACCAGTGAGTAATCGCGGTTTAACGCTCCGTTGACAAACAACTGACCAATACCCGGCAAACCAAAAATGGTTTCAATGACCATTGAGCCGGTGATAATGCCAACAAATGCTGGCCCCATATAGGATAAGACAGGTAACAACGCAGGCTTTAACGCATGACGTAATACAATCGTTCGCAGTGGCAAACCCTTGGCCCGCGCAGTACGAATAAAGTTGGAATGCAGAACTTCAATCATTGAGCCACGGGTAATACGCGCGATACTGGCGATATAAGCCAATGACAGCGCCACCATCGGCAAAATAATAAATTTCGGTGCGCCGCCGTTCCAACCGCCACCGGGCAGCCATTTTAATATAATGGCAAAAACCAGGACTAACAGAGGAGCAACGACGAAACTCGGAATAACCACTCCGGTCATGGCAAACCCCATGACGGTATAATCCCACTTGGTATTTTGGTTCAGCGCAGCAATAACTCCGGCACTGACACCTAAAATCACTGCCAGTAGGAATGCCGCAAGCCCCAGTTTTGCTGAAACTGGAAACGAAGCTGAGACCAACTCATTGACTGTGTAGTCTTTGTATTTGAAGGAAGGCCCAAGATCACCTTGCGCCAGTTGACCCAAGTAATTGAAATACTGTTTATAAACTGGGTCATTGAGGTGATATTTCGCCTCAATATTTGCCATCACTTCGGGTGGAAGATTACGTTCGCCAGTGAATGGGCTGCCTGGGGCGAGACGCATCATGAAGAATGAGATGGTAATCAAAATAAAAAGTGTCGGAATTGCTTCCAGACAGCGGCGTAGAATAAATTTTAACATTGCCTGTACCTTTAGCCTCTTACTGCGACTTTATATTTCAAAGCAAAAAGGGCAGCCCATGACTTACCGGCTGCCCTTATAATATTAGTGCTTGATAATATAAAGATCTTTAACGTGCATATTATCCAGTGGATCCTTACCGGTATAACCACCGACATAAGGTTTCACTAAACGGGCATTCACGTAATAGAACAACGGTACAATTGCAGAATCTTTATCCAACAGGACTTCAGCTTGTTGGTACAAACCAGCACGCTCTTTCTCGGTTTGAACTTTCAGCGTATCGCCAATCAGCTTATCAAACGCCGGGCTCTTATAATGCACGGTGTTATTGCTGCTGTCAGATAGCATCATATTCAGGAATGAAGAAGGTTCGTTATAGTCAGCACACCAGCCAGCACGAGCGACATCGAAAGTCCCTTGATGGCGGGTATCAAGGAAGGTTTTCCACTCTTGATTTTCTAACTTCACGTCAACACCCAAGTTTTTCTTCCAGATAGATGCCGCCGCGATGGCCAGTTTCTTATGCAGATCAGAAGTGTTGTATAACAGATTGAAGGTGAGTGGTTTATCTTTAGTGTAACCGGCTTCAGCCAGCAACTTTTTAGCCACTTCATTGCGTTTTTCTTGTGTCCAGCTGAACCATTCTGGCGGTGTCAACTCGGCACCACTGGTGTATGGCGGGGTGAAACCATAAGCCGGTAAATCACCCTGGTTTTTCACTTTGTTGACGATAATATCGCGATCCATACCCAGTTTCAGGGCTTCACGGACACGGGCATCAGTGAATGGTGCTTTTTGGTTGTTGATTTCGTAGTAATAGGTGCACAGATAGGGGTCAACATGCACTTCTTGTGGGATCTCTTTTTTCAGTTTCTGGAATAATTCAATCGGCATGTTGTTATAAGTCATGTCGATTTCGCCGCTACGATAGCGGTTAACGTCAGTCACTTCAGAAGAGATTGGCAAGTATGTAACCTGATTAATAACGGTCTTCGCATTATCCCAATAAGTTGGGCTGCGCTCTAACACGATACGTTCGTTAACGACCCAATCTTTCAACTTATAGGCACCGTTACCGACAAAGTTTTGTGGCTGCGTCCACTTCTCGCCAAACTTCTCAATAACAGTTTTGTTCACCGGAGACATAGAAGGATGAGCTAACAATTTTTCCAAATAAGGAACCGGCTCACTCAGCGTCACTTCTAGAGTATGGTCATCCAGAGCTTTTACACCCAAGGTATCAGGTGATTTTTTACCGGTGATAATATCGTCGATATTAGCGATATGTGCATATTGCACATAGCTTGCATACGGAGAAACAGTTTTAGGATCAGACAGGCGCTGCCAGCTATAAACAAAATCTTGAGCCGTTACAGGGTCACCATTTGACCATTTAGCATCTTTACGCAGATGGAACGTCCACACTTTAAAGTCTTTATTATCCCAACTTTCCGCTACACCCGGCAGGATCTTGCCGTTAGGATCATTAATAACCAACCCTTCTAACAGATCACGAGAGATATTTGATTCAGGTACACCTTCGATTTTATGTGGGTCTAATGACTGAGGCTCGGAACCATTATTGCGAACTAAAACTTGCTTCTCCGCCAGCTGTACACCTGCAGGTACATTGGCTGCAAAAGTATTTCCTACAACCGTCATACCCAAAGCAGCCACAATGCCTGCGGCCAGGAGACTTTTTTTCGTGATGTTGGTCATGCTTATATTCACTCCAGTTTTTATTATTGCATCGCCCTATAGTCAGGCGAGCTTCACCTTTAAAAGGCATTTATCAATTACATCGCACGGGGAACGAATCCGGCCATGTAATATCCTATATGTATTAACATCAGACGAAAATTCGTACTGTGTTATACATCCCTAATACCCTGTTTGTTTTCCTAAATACTTTATGACACGACTTCTTACTGCAAACTCTATTTCTGGCTACTGTACCTGACGAATATAAAGATTTTTTAAATCAATTAAATCTTGCGGATCTTTACCGCTATATCCCCCCACTGTTGGCCTAATAAGCCGCACACTGACACGGTAATATACCGGCACCATCGCCGAATCCTTGTCCAACAAATTCTCTGCTTGCTGGTACAAAGCGGTACGGGCTTTAACATCAGGTGCTGCCAACGTTTTGGCTAATAATGCATCAAAATCTGGGTTTTTATAGAAGAAGGTATTATTGCTGCTGTTTGATAACAGCATATTGAGGAATGCTGTTGGTTCGTTGTAATCGCCACACCATGTTGCTCTGGCAACATCAAACTGGCCCTGATGGCGACTTTCTAACGATGTTTTCCATTCCTGATTCTGTAAGGTAACAGTAGCACCGAGATTCTTTTGCCACATGGATGCTGCAGCAATAGCTTGTTGTTTATTTTGATCTGAGGTGTTGTAGAGCAAATTAAACTTTAATGGGTTTTCAGCATTAAAACCGGCTTCTGCAAGTAACTTCTTCGCCTCGGCATTACGTTTTTCCTGCGGCCAACTTGCCCATTCAGGTAAAACAAAATTTGCGCCCTCGGTAAATGTTGGGGTAAAACCATAAGCAGGGATCTGCCCTTGCCCCATAATTTTGGTGGCAATAATGTCGCGATCGAGCGTTAACTTAATCGCTGTTCTGACCCTTGCGTCAGTGAACGGCGCTTTTTCATTATTAATTTCGTAATAAAAAGTACAAAGATACGGGCTGACATGAACCTGTGCTGGCAGGTCTTTTTTCATTTTGGCAAACAGATGGGGAGGAATGGCGCTGTTGGTAATATCAATTTCACCACTACGGTAGCGATTGATATCACTCACTTCAGAACTGATCGGTAAGAAAGTCGCTTTATTGATGACAGTTTCTTTATTATTCCAATAAGTCGGACTGCGTTCGAGCACAATACGCTCATTAACCACCCAGTCTTTTAATTTATAGGCTCCATTACCGACAAAATTTTGTGGCAGCGTCCATTTATCGCCATATTTCTCAACAACATCACGCTTAACCGGCTTCATTGAGGTGTGTGACAACATGCTAATAAAGTAAGGGACAGGTTCGGTTAACGTAACTTGCAAGGTGTTGGCATCTAATGCTTTTACCCCTAATTCATCTGGTTTTTTGACGCCTTTTAGCACCGCGTCAACATTCTCAATTTGGGCATACTGTAAATAACTGGCGTACGGAGAGCCTATTTTAGGATTAGCCAAACGCTGCCAGCTATAAACAAAGTCCTGCGCTGTGACGGGTGTGCCATCACTCCACACCGCGTCATCACGTAAATGGAAAGTCCAGACTTTATAGCCGTCATTATCCCAATGACTCGCGACGGCAGGAATGATATGACCATTCGCATCATTACTCACCAGCCCTTCCAGCAGATTCATAATAATATTGGTTTCAGGATTTCCCTCAACCTTATGTGGGTCTAAAGAGGCAACTTCGGAACCATTATTAATAGTAATACTCTGATCTAGCGCTAATTCTACGCCCGGAGGAACCGCTACCGCCATTGATCCAGCCGAAAAAGATAAACCCAAAATAGTGCCAATTATTGCCAGTGGTCGCTGTTTAAACTTTCTTTGCATTTCTAACCGCCCTTTTATGAGACTTGTGATGTTTTTCTCAAGGTTTTGCGTCAATCTGCCGCCAACAACGACTAGCAATAACTATTCCAAAAATAAAAATTACGAGTCAGTTTTATTGAAAAAACAAGAAATCTCTCGCTATGGAGTTGTCCGAAAGCTAAAAGCTAACAGAAGCCGAAATCTGACGCCAATAATTTTTACAGAAATGTTAAGCAACTCTCTTTTTCAATCGGGTACTGACGATAGTAACTCATTGTATAAGCATTCAAGTCAAGACGTAATGCTTTGAATTTATTAGTTATATATAATAACGATTTTAACTTCACATCAAAAATTATGTTTAAAAACAGTGATAAGAAACATAAAGTTAACATTTTTACTATTACCAGAATAAACACCTACTCATTGCAATGTAATCACTAATAACATCTAGATAAATTCAGCACAAGCCCTACAGAATGATGTGAGCATTTTAACAACAAATAGCGTATTTAATTTAATCGGAAGGTTAATCAGCGAGTTATTAAAGATGAACAAATAGGCCTTAAGCCAAATTATTTGTACCGAGCAACTATTAATGCAGCATTTGAGTGCAATAGATTAAAGTTCATTCATTATTTGCACCAAAATAATGCCTGGAGACTTCAATATCATACTAATGACAAGAAAAAGGTCACCGGTAATAACCAAGTGGCCTGAGGTTAATGTCAAAGTGCCCGTAGCGGTGAAAACAGGCAGATCGTAAAGACGCCGTAAACCCTTCCCTAGGGGCTCGAGGTTTGTCAGCAGTCTGAGGCCACCGGTAATAACCAGGTGGCCTCTCAACAGTGATGAATGGGGAGCTATTGATTAATTGTCTTGATGCGGGTTAAAGCAAACCAGGGAAAATAGCTTTGATGCCGGTTACTATGAATTCGATACCCAATGCCATCAGCAGTAAACCCATAATACGTGTAATAACGTTAATACCAGTTTGACCGAGTAATCGAACCAATAATGGTGCAGCCCGGAACAATAACCAACAACAGAATGCAAAAAGCGCAATCGCGACAGTTAACCCCATTAAGTTCTGCCAACTGTGATAGCGAGAACTCCAAACGATAGTTGAACTGATCGCACCCGGCCCTGCCATCAATGGTAATGCCAATGGGACGACGCCAATACTTTCACGCACCGCAGTTTCTGTTTTTTCCTGCTTGTTCTGTTTATCTTCACCCAGCTTACCGCTGATCATTGACATGGCAATACTCACCACCAAGATCCCGCCAGCAATACGAAATGAATCAATAGAAATACCAAATATTTTTAGAATGGCATCGCCAAGAAATAGCGAAATCCATAAAATAATTGCCACCGACAGGTTGGCAGTTAGGTTGGTTTTATCCCGCCCTGCTGCTGCCTGATAGCTGGTCATACTGATAAATACTGGCAAAATACCCACCGGGTTCACCAGCGCAAATAAGCCAACAAAAAACTTGATGTAACCTGAAAGGTCCAACAGAGATTGACTCACACATCGCTCCGCGAAATTGCTCGTAAATACATCACAGATATCAGGCCATTATACCGAATACCCCGAGACAACACATCTTACGGTTAAACTGGGTAAATTTGCAGAGCAAATAATGATATCACCCGTGCCGCTACAGATCTTCACAGTCCAAACACCTAACAATAGTTCTTTTCACTGAAAATCACGTTTAGGACATTCTTCAAGTAGATGTGCGCGCTAATGTAATAGAATTAGTCACAGGAATCTATGGAATAAACCAGCATTTATGCTTGATAAATTGGTGTCAGCTAAAATGGCATTTATTGTTAATATTCCGTGGCGTTAATGCTGATTTAACGTCATGAATTATCACTTTATTTACTCAAATGATAATTACTCTCAACTAATAATTGCTGAATGGTGTCAGCTTGACGATTTTGTGATTTAAATCACGAAAAACATACCTAGGAATAGTTAAGCTCAGAGCCGTGGTAGAGAGTAACTCGGTTAAGGAATAGAGTATAAGGGTTGAAAATAGTTTTTTCCCCCTCACATTATTCCTAGTGGACTTAAAGCTCTTTCAGTAAATTAGCGGTAAGCAATGAGAAAGTAGGATATAAAAACTATCTCTATTTGCCAGTACGGCATGGATAAGCCTGTCTATACTAGTTGCTTCAACAGCTCATTTACTAAAAGAGTTTAACATTATCAGGAGAGCATTATGGCTGTAACGAATGTCGCTGAACTTAACGAGCTAGTAGCACGCGTCAAGAAAGCCCAGCGCGAGTATGCCAACTTCACTCAAGAGCAGGTTGATAAAATCTTCCGCGCCGCAGCTCTGGCTGCTGCAGATGCCCGTATCCCTCTGGCTAAATTAGCTGTAGAAGAATCAGGCATGGGTATTGTGGAAGACAAAGTGATCAAAAACCACTTTGCTTCTGAATACATTTACAATGCTTACAAAGATGAAAAGACTTGTGGCATTCTGGAAGAAGATAAAACCTTTGGTACTATCACCATCGCTGAACCTATCGGTTTGATTTGCGGTATCGTGCCAACGACCAACCCAACCTCTACTGCTATCTTCAAGGCGTTAATTAGCCTGAAGACCCGTAACGGTATCGTATTCTCTCCACATCCTCGTGCAAAAGACGCAACCAATAAAGCCGCAGATATCGTGCTTCAAGCCGCTATCGCAGCAGGTGCGCCAGCCGATATTATTGGTTGGATTGATGCCCCTACCGTTGAGTTATCGAACCAACTGATGCATCACCCAGACATTAACCTGATTCTGGCGACCGGTGGTCCCGGCATGGTTAAAGCAGCTTACAGTTCTGGTAAGCCAGCTATCGGTGTTGGTGCTGGTAACACGCCAGTAGTTGTTGATGAAACAGCAGATATCAAACGTGTAGTCGCCTCTATCCTGATGTCTAAAACCTTTGATAACGGCGTAATCTGTGCGTCAGAGCAGTCCATCATCGTCGTTGACTCAGTTTATGACGCTGTCCGTGAGCGCTTCGCTTCACACGGTGGCTACCTGTTACAAGGCAAAGAACTGAAAGCTGTTCAGGATATCATCCTGAAAAATGGTGGCCTGAACGCCGCTATCGTGGGTCAGCCAGCAACTAAAATTGCTGAAATGGCCGGCATTAAAGTTCCTGCTAATACCAAGATTCTTATCGGCGAAGTTAAAGTTGTTGATGAATCAGAGCCATTCGCTCACGAAAAACTGTCTCCTACTTTGGCGATGTATCGTGCGAAGAGCTTCGAAGACGCAGTTGAAAAAGCAGAAAAACTGGTGGAAATGGGCGGTATCGGCCATACATCTTGCCTGTATACAGACCAGGATAATCAGCCAGCGCGCGTTAAGTATTTCGGCGATAAAATGAAAACCGCCCGAATCTTAATCAACACGCCTGCCTCTCATGGTGGTATCGGTGACCTGTATAACTTCAAAGTAGCGCCGTCTCTGACGCTGGGTTGCGGTTCTTGGGGGGGTAACTCCATCTCTGAAAACGTCGGTCCGAAACACTTGATCAACAAGAAAACTGTGGCTAAGCGAGCAGAAAACATGTTGTGGCATAAACTCCCGAAATCTATTTACTTCCGCCGAGGCTCTCTGCCTATCGCGTTGGAAGAAGTGGCAACTGACGGTGCAAAACGTGCCTTCATCGTGACTGACCGCTACCTGTTCAACAACGGTTATGCCGATCAAATCACCAGCGTACTGAAATCTCACGGTATCGAAACTGAAGTCTTCTTCGAAGTAGAAGCAGACCCTACCCTGAGCATCGTACGTAAAGGTGCAGAGCAGATGAACTCCTTCAAACCAGACGTGATCATCGCGCTGGGTGGTGGTTCACCGATGGATGCTGCCAAAATCATGTGGGTGATGTACGAACATCCTGAAACTCACTTCGAAGAACTGGCATTGCGCTTTATGGATATCCGTAAACGTATTTACAAGTTCCCGAAAATGGGCGTGAAAGCGAAAATGATCGCCGTCACTACCACATCAGGTACCGGTTCAGAAGTCACGCCATTTGCCGTAGTTACTGACGATGCGACAGGCCAGAAATATCCATTGGCTGACTATGCATTGACACCAGATATGGCAATCGTTGATGCCAACCTGGTTATGAATATGCCTAAGTCTCTGTGTGCCTTCGGTGGACTGGACGCAGTGACCCATGCTCTGGAAGCGTATGTTTCTGTATTGGCAAACGAATACTCTGACGGTCAGGCTCTGCAAGCGCTGAAACTGCTGAAAGAATTCCTGCCAGCCAGTTATCACGAAGGGGCAAAAAATCCGGTTGCACGTGAACGCGTTCACAACGCCGCGACCATTGCCGGTATCGCTTTTGCTAACGCCTTCTTGGGTGTCTGTCACTCAATGGCCCATAAACTGGGTTCTGAGTTCCACATCCCACACGGCCTGGCAAACGCCATGTTGATTTCTAACGTTATCCGCTATAACGCGAATGACAACCCAACCAAACAGACTGCTTTCAGCCAGTATGACCGCCCACAAGCGCGTCGTCGCTATGCTGAAATTGCAGACCATCTGGGTCTGAGTGCTCCGGGCGACCGTACCGCACAGAAAATCCAGAAATTGCTGGCTTGGTTAGATGAAATCAAAGCTGATTTGGGCATCCCGGCGTCAATTCGTGAAGCTGGCGTTCAAGAAGCAGACTTCCTGGCTAAAGTAGACAAATTGTCTGAAGATGCATTCGATGACCAGTGTACAGGTGCTAACCCACGCTACCCACTGATCTCTGAGCTGAAACAGATCCTGATGGATACTTACTACGGCCGTGAATTTAGCGAAGAGCTTGACCGTGAAGAAGTTGCAGTAGCAACTCCAGCACCAAAAGCTGAGAAAAAAGCTAAAAAGTAATCTCTATCTTGGTGAGTAACCTTATCTCCGGCTGAGGTTATTAACAGAAGATATAACCCCCGACAATCGTTGGGGGTTTCTTTTTATGGCTATCACTTTATAGCTATCACTCAAATAAATGTCCCCTTCTCGACTCACCTTTACGCATGGCCTCTCAATGTGCCATAGCAGCGATTTATCTCTACCCTTACCAATCCATACCTCTCATGAGATAAATTCGCTTTGCCCCGCCAAGGGCGATTTAAATTGGGATATAACGGGCTAATAAGGAATGAGTGCAATGTCCATCTGCACAAGAGCGGTGAACCACGCGCCACAGCGGGCATCTAACTTAAGTGTTCAGTCAAAAAATATAACGTTTGGAGATCTCTGCAACATAGATAAGCGCTACGAATGGGGCTGTATGGTTCTATTTGGCATTAATAGCGCAAAAGACAAAACTACCCCACAGTATGAATAAAACAGCCAGTGAGGTGTTTTGCTGCTAATTAGGGGATATTTAAGGATATTGCTGGAGACAAGCCGCTTTAATAGCTTCTTTATAATGGCGGCGACAAACCGAAACGTAGCTTTCATTCCCACCAATGACTACTTGTTCACCATCGTGCACTGCTCGCCCCTGTGCATCCAAACGTAACACCATGTTTGCTTTGCGCCCACAATGACAAATCGTCTTTAATTCGACTAATTTGTCGGCCCATGACAACAAGTATTTACTCCCGGGGAATAACTCACCGAGGAAATCAGTGCGCAGGCCGTAACACAACACCGGGATATGTAATTCATCTACTACCTGGCACAATTCCTGAACCTGATCTTTGGTCAGAAACTGACACTCATCAAGTAAAATACAATGAACTGGTTTCTCCTGATGCTCTGTGGTGATAATAGATAATAATGATGTGCCGCTATTGTAAAGCAGGGCTTGTGAAGATAGGCCAATACGCGAACTGACCGTTCCGACCCCAAAGCGATTATCAATCTCCGCGGTAAAAACCAGCGTGCGCATGCCACGCTCTTGGTAGTTATAAGAAGACTGCAATAGCGCGGTGGATTTGCCTGCATTCATTGCTGAATAATAAAAATAAAGTTGAGCCATGGGCCCGTAACTCCAATAGTCTAATAAATGGTCACATTGACAATGTGAGCGCAGTTTATCACAAATTCACGGTTTTCGCGGGGGAGACCACTTCCCGTATATTACTGTTTTCTATATTAAGTCATGATATCGCTAATGATACTGATAGAATGTTCATGTTAAATGCTTCTCTATTATTAGGCACATTACATGACTCATTTCACAATATTGATACACTAAAAAGATTACTGCTTGAACATTAACCAGGTTAGAGCGATATGAAAGCAATAGTGTTTGATATGTAGGCCGCACGATTGGTTCATTAATGATATGTGTAATGTGCTTTCACCATTAATTCGTAAAATAGTGACAACAAATATTGCCCAATCTGACAAAGCCTGGAAAGCCTCATTTTTTTACGCAATATGTCATTGCTGCTATATCAATATCGCGATGTGCTTGTATGATCAGTTATTGTGCATCACAACATGAGAAGTAAGGTATTTTTGCTTTATTGATATAAAGCAAACTTATAACTTAGTGAGAGAATCATGTTCACGAGTAGGCTCATTAGCAAGTAAAACGAAGATTGACGTTAAAAACAGCTCAGATAATAACAAGAGCCATGCGTTTATTAGTAGGAAGCAGCAACTTTTCGCTAATAAAATACGTAAATTCGAGTATGCTAATCAAATTGGCTATTGCAGAAATTAAAATAGCACTCTATTATTATCCAGACGCCCCCCCACCAATTATAATTTGAGACCAGGACAATGAGCGAAGCGTTAAAGATTCTTAACAATATCCGTACTCTGCGTGCACAAGCACGTGAATGCACTCTTGAAACATTAGAAGAAATGCTCGAGAAACTTGAAGTGGTCGTTAACGAACGCCGCGAAGAAGATTCCCAGGCACAAGCAGAAATTGAAGAACGCACACGTAAATTACAGCAATACCGTGAAATGCTGATTGCAGATGGTATTGATCCAAATGAACTGTTGAATGCTATGGCAGTTACTAAAGCCGCTGCTACTAAATCAAAACGTGCTGCACGCCCTGCTAAATATAAGTACATTGATGAAAATGGCGAAACTAAAACCTGGACCGGCCAAGGCCGTACTCCAGCAGTGATTAAGAAAGCCATTGAAGAGCAAGGTAAATCACTGGATGATTTCCTGCTGTAATCGTGATAGTTAATTAGCTATTGTGATAAAAATACCCTCCTATGATATGGGGGGTATTTTTTTGTTCTCTTCTTAAGAGTTAAAATTCGACGCATCCCAGAGAATTACCCTCCCCTCCCAATTGATAAGCAACAGTCATTCTGAACATATCATTCCCAATAAATAACGCACTGTTACCACTATCACAAAGTGTCGATAAGAATGCTCTGCTAATTTATAACAATACAATAATCGATATAATAACCAAATCGACACCATCGTTTGGCGATATAAGAGAAACTCAGTGGTAAACTACGGTGCCTGAATCCTATGGGGATTAGGTTGGTTACAAAACAAAAACTAATTTAATTTTGCACCCAACACATAAAACCATCTTTATCACTTAATGCGCACGTTTAATCGAAGCACCACGGCCAATCCCGTAATAAGTAAAACCTCGGCTATTTAAGCGTTCGGGATCGTACAAATTACGCCCATCAAAAATAACCGGCTGCTTGAGGCGAGCCTTGATCATATCAAAATCAGGTGCTCTAAAATTCTGCCATTCAGTACAAATAATTAAAGCATCAGCACCTTGTAATGCTGACTCCTTTGTACCCATTAATCTTAAATCATCCCTGGCACCATAAATTCGCTGTGCTTCATCCATCGCCTCTGGATCATAAGCTTGAATAGTTACCCCTGCCTTCCACAACGCCTCCATTAAAATACGGCTTGGGGCCTCTCGCATATCATCAGTGTTGGGTTTAAATGCTAATCCCCAAAGAGCCAATGTTTTCCCAGCCAGTTGTGAGTCAAAATGCTGCTGAATAAATTCGACCAACTTAAACTTCTGCTGATGATTGATTTGCTCAACAGCCTGCAACAGTTGAGGCTGATAGCCACAACCTTCCGCTGTACGAATTAACGCCTGAATATCTTTGGGGAAACAAGAACCGCCATAACCACAACCGGAATAAATAAAATGGTAGCCAATGCGAGAATCAGAACCAATGCCTTGCCGCACTTTTTCGATATCAGCACCAACGCCTTCAGCGATATTAGCAATCTCATTCATAAAACTGATTTTAGTTGCCAACATGCCATTTGCTGCATATTTAGTCAGCTCAGCACTACGAATATCCATAATTACCAACCGGTCATGATTTCGATTAAATGGCTCGTATAGCTCACTAATTAAATCGATAACGCTGTTATCATTAGTATCAATACCAATAACAATACGTTCAGGCCGTTTACAGTCTGCTACAGCAGCACCCTCTTTTAAAAATTCTGGATTTGAAACTACATTGAAGGTTATTTGCTTCCCACGTTGCTGTAGAAGAGCTTGTACCCTTTGTTGCACTTTTTCCGCAGTCCCTACAGGCACGGTTGATTTATCGATAATGACTTTCGGGGTATCCATATATTTAGCAATGGTACTGGCAACCTCAAGAACATATTGCAGATCTGCAGCACCGTCCTCATCGGGCGGAGTGCCAACGGCAATAAATTGAATAGCAGCATGTGCCACGCCTGCTGCCGCATCTGTAGAAAATCGAAGTCTGCCCTCATCATAATTTTCTTTTACCAATGGCGCTAATCCAGGTTCGAAAATAGCGATACGGCCGTTCTGTAGGTCAGCAACTTTGTTCTCATCAATATCTATGCACAGGACATCATGGCCAACTTCAGCCAATACCGCGGCCTGAACTAACCCTACATAACCAATGCCAAAAACCGTAACTTTCATTCGATCTGTCCTCGAGTTTATATTCAATAAGGAGCGCACAACTGACCATTATCAGGAACTAACCTTAATTTAGCCTGAGGCGACACACCTTATTGCCTGCGTACAATAAAGCAGGTTGAAAAATTTCAAAGAAAAGTAAGGAAGAAAGTATATCAACCGATAATTCGTACATCTCGGCTGCACACATCGATTGAAACAAATTAGGCTTATTTCACAGATTCGTTATAGAACCATTTATATTAGGATAGATATTTCAGATAACAAATGCGGCAATAGATTAGTTAAACAAATACTTATTCGGCCATCAACTCACAGTAAGGCCTATTCATCAGTTGAAAGCATCAAGCGTAAACGACTACCGCCCCCCCAAACCTGGCACTGCCATGCATCACAACGCTGACTAATTTGATTTAGATGAGTTGTTTTTAACGTACCTAAAGGCACACCATTACTGAGTTGAATTTGATTTTTGCCCGCGTTGACATTGGCATGCAAACCAGCAGAAACCAGTATCAGATTCTGATACTCCACATGGTAATAACCCACTAACAAAGGAAACTGTCCATCCAAATGAGTACGTCTTAAGAGTTGGTTCAACTGTTCGAGCAAAGATGACATCTGTGGCAAACGATGTTGTTGATGCGCCAAATGCTCCTGAAGAATCCCGTTGAATAGCACTCTTAACAGTAACGCCGCCAAAATGCCGTTATCTCCGGCCCGCGTGACATCCAGACAATAAAAGGCTAAATCTTTATCTGACAATGCGGCAATATCCAATACCAGCCCTGGTTTCTCAACCATAGTTAATTGACGATAATTTATGCGGCAGTGTGCAAGAGTCTGCTGAGCAGGTGGTTGTAGCTGTTTTAATAACTGAGCGGCATCATAAGGATTTTTACGCAGCGCCTCCCAATCTTGAATAAGTTCACTTTCTTCAATGGCATGTGAGGTGAACAATGCAGGATAAAGACAAGCAAACACTGCTTCACGTAAGCGATTTAAATCCACAATCGGCTTCAGCAAAACATCTTTTACCCCCAGGCGTAAGACTTGAGCAATATCCGTCATTTTATCGGTGGCAGATATGACTAAAATAGGAACCTTCATTCCTTGAATCAGTAAGCGCTCGACAAACTCAATCCCCCCCATCACCGGCATCGCCAGATCGCAAAGTATTAAGTCAGGAACCTGAATTTTTAGCTGTTCCAGGGCCACCAGTCCATTTTCCGCTTGGTGAATTGTCGCGCCGAGTGAGCTTAAGAATCCCGCAATAACTGAGCGAAAAACGGTTTCATCCTCAACGACTAAAATATTTTTACCTGCTAATGGTTTTTCCATGCACTGCTTCTCTTACTAACCTTAATGGTAATAGTGGCTCAAAATGATTGTTTGTGCTTGTCAGAAATTGTTATGTGCGGTGTTACAAACATCAACTTGTACTATCTGTGCCTTATCAGGTGATGTAATTGTTCCTCGCACTTCTCCACGGCTAACTGCCCCGCCGCAATGGCTTCATCCGCGCGGTGAAAATCCAGCATTGATATTTGTGGGCAATAAGGTTGAATGAGAACATCAGGAGGATCGCCGGCCATGCGATTACGTTTCAATCGGTTTTCTAATACTTGAATCGATGTCGACATTATTTCCATGGCACTGGGCGCATTCTTCGTCGAGTTAGAGGATAAGTTCGTTATTCGTGCCCGTAAGCGCCCGCGCCAACTATCCGATATATCCGCAGACTTATCCTCAAGAGGCTCTTGAGCGGAAAGGATGTCTTGCTGAATGAGGTGTGCATCATGTTGCAAATCAACCGCAATAACCCGATCTGCTCCCATTGCTCTGGCCAAAGAGATTGGAACCGGATTAACTACTGCACCATCAACCAACCAATACCCACCAAACCATACAGGTGAGAATAAACCCGGCATACTGCACGATGCCCTGATCGCTTGCTTAATATCGCCCTCAGTAAGCCATAGCTCCCGCCCGGTAGTTAAATTTGTCACCACAGACCCGAAAGGTAATACGCAATCGGCAATATCTTGTACTTCGATTATTTCATTTACAGCATTAAAAACCCGTTCTCCACGTAATAATCCACTGCGCCGCCACGAAAAATCCATCAAACGGATAACATCCCAGTATTTAAATGAGCGTACCCAGCGCTCCATTGCATCCAGGTGATCACTCGCGTAGGCGGCACCGACCAACGAGCCGACTGAACATCCGGCGACTACATCAATCTTGATGCCCATTTTTTTCAGCGCATTAATGACACCAATGTGTGCCCATCCTTTTGCAGCGCCTGCTCCCAGTGCCAGTCCAATTTTACTTTGTCTCATTGTATTTCATCCCTATCTAACCGGTTTGGCACTGTTTCTCATCTGCACAAATCAAATAAACCTAACGTCACATGCTGATAGCCAATACAGTTCACATCAATCTGGCTGTGGCTAAGGAATAAAGCTCTGTTTGTTCTGTTACTTTGCAGCCTTACAGATGAAACTATAGTGAATATTTGTCCTTCTGGTATTTTGATACAAATACTTTACATTTCCTGACTAAGATATAGCCTTCGGCCCAAAGGGGGTACCAGGAATATTGAAATATGCCAAGCCGACCTATTTATTCCTGAACTTCTTACATTAATGAATCAATTAGATGCGTACCAATCTGCATTATACCCCTATGAAAACAATCACACGGAATCTCTCGATAGTTTGGCTCAGATACAAACATTCGTTTATGTTGCTAAATATGAAGAAGGTATAGTTGGATGCGCTATTCTGGCACTGCCCAAGACAGCGTACCCTGAAATGAAGCGTGTTTTTGTCAGCTCAGATTATCGAGGCCAGGGAGTTGCTCGACGGCTAATGACCGCGTTGCTCCATCAAGCTAATGCATTAAGTTTAAAGAAAATTTATCTTGATACGGGAGTTTATCAACCTGAGTCGATAAAATTATATCAACGATTAGATTTTGAATTAACATCTCAATTTGGCCGCTATGAATATGACCCATTAAGTGTGTATATGATGAAATCGCTAGATTCTGGCCACAGAGCAAACCATGAGCAACATGCATAATATACATGCGTCTAATTCATGAAATATTTCTTTTGAGTTTCACTATTTTTAAAATAGATGGAATGCAAAATAGCCGCCCTGATGGCAGCTATTTAGAATAAATATCCGAGATTACACAAATCAAAATACGAGATATTGTCTAATAATAACAAAGCTCGGAAACAGATAATTACATATTATGCTGTTATTTTACATTCTGCTTTTGATGAATTTAGAACCATCATCCGCAAACTGAATTCTATCCAGAATATTGTGAAGACTTACGGATTAATGATGAAATAATTAACCGTTAAAAGTACCAAATGAGACGCTCATTTTTTCGAACATTGCGATGATTTTGTTAATCAGTTTCATGGGTTGCTCCTGTAAATATCTTTATTTTTATGTGATACACATCACAGTTACAAAGTTAAGCCAAAATGAAACGCCGGTCAAGTATTTTTGTGACACTCATCACAATTCTTTTCAACCTGCCGCTCTTCTCTTCCAAAACTATCCGCTTTGAACCTCAACAGATGATTAGGTAAGATAGCCCTCATATTCACAACAGTTCGATTTTACCGACTCTGATTTACTGCTTACGGGCAACGAGTGGCTATCACGGCATATTGATTATTTGGAGAAATTTTGTCAGAACAGTGCCCTTGCGGCAGTACACTTGAATATCAAAGGTGTTGTGAACCTTATATTCTGGGTACCGAAATTGCGGCTAAACCGTCTATATTGATGCGTTCCCGTTATAGTGCCTACGTGAAAAAGAATGTGGATTATCTCATTGCAACCTGGCATCCCGACTGCAATGCCGAACAATGGCGCGATGGAATCATTCAAAGTTTCAGCAATACCACATGGCAGGGATTAACCGTTATTGCTGAAATGGCTGGGGATCATGATAATGAGGCTTTTGTTGAATTCATTGCCCGCTTTAAAGATGCCAATAGTACTCAGGTGAGCGCGATGCATGAACGTTCCCGCTTTCTTCGCATAAAAGAACACTGGTACTATATTGACGGAATCCGGCCATCTGTGGGTAGAAATGATACCTGCCCATGTGGTTCTGGAAAAAAATATAAGAAATGTTGCGGGCGCTAACAGTAAAATCGTTCTTTTACTGGCCGTACCATCGAACATTTACATAACATCAAGTCATGCTAAGACAGGATTTACCACCTTATGCCACACCAGAATATACAAAAAAAAGTGCTCCGCACTATTTGCCCTGACGCCAAAGGCTTAATCGCAAAAATTACCAATATCTGCTACAAGCACCAACTGAATATCGTGCAAAATAATGAATTCGTCGATCATCTGACTGGCCGTTTTTTCATGCGCACAGAGCTTGAGGGTATTTTTAACGATACCACCCTATTGGCTGATCTGGATGATGCATTGCCTGAAGGGACTAACCGCGAATTACATACTGCCGGACGTCGTCGCATTGTTATTATGGTAACGAAAGAAGCGCATTGCCTTGGCGACTTATTGATGAAAAGCGCCTACGGTGGTCTGGATGTAGAAATCGCAGCCGTCATCGGCAACCACAATGAACTACAAAATTTAGTCGAGCGCTTTGATATACCGTTCCATCTTATTAGTCATGAAGGTTTGACCCGAGACCAACATGATCAGCGCCTGATTGAACAAATTGAACAATACCAACCAGACTATGTTGTGTTGGCAAAATATATGCGCGTATTGACGCCAGCCTTTGTGCAACGCTTCCCATACCAGATTATTAATATCCACCACTCATTCTTACCGGCATTTATCGGCGCGCGCCCATATCATCAAGCTTATGAGCGTGGGGTGAAAATCATTGGTGCTACTGCGCATTATGTCAATGACAGCCTGGATGAAGGCCCAATCATCATGCAGGATGTCATTCATGTTGATCATTCATATACCGCCGAAGATATGATGCGTGCCGGGCGAGACGTAGAAAAAAATGTACTGAGCCGTGCGCTGTATCGAGTATTAGCACAGCGCGTTTTTGTTTACGGTAACCGTACGGTTATTCTGTAAGCACGCAATAAATCGATATTTTTTGCCGATATAACCACCGCCACGGACAAAAAATCACCGAACGAATTATTTTTTTCATTTCAAGTCTTTACAGCGGCGCTTCATTTGATATGATGCGCCCCGCTTGCCAAGACGACTCTGTTGTTAAGTCATGTTGTAGAATAGATAGGCCAGTGGTGGGGTTCCCGAGCGGCCAAAGGGAGCAGACTGTAAATCTGCCGTCATCGACTTCGAAGGTTCGAATCCTTCCCCCACCACCATTTAAACCTTGGGTACTGAGGTGATTCAGATAAACGAATCTCAATAAGTACTCAGGGGAAGGTGAAAACCTTCGACAAGGTTCGAGCCGAGCGTAGCGAGACAGCGACGCGAAGCGGCGACCCGAAAGGTGAGGAACAACGTGACGAATAATCCTTCCCCCATCACCATGTTTAACCTTTAATTCCAAATCGATTTAGTTATTTGGTTTTGCAGGGTTATCAAGTGAGATTTAAAGTAAAAGCAGTTAAGTAAAAGTACGGCCAAATTATTAAGCATTAAAACCACGAATTCAGTGGTGGGGTTCCCGAGCGGCCAAAGGGAGCAGACTGTAAATCTGCCGTCATCGACTTCGAAGGTTCGAATCCTTCCCCCACCACCATCTATTAATTATTCACCATCTCCTCAGTAAATAACTAAATCAAAAAATAGCACCCATCAGGGGAAGGTAAGAACCTTCGACCAAGGTTCGCGCCGAGCATAGCGAGACAACGACGCGCAGCGGCGGCCCGAAGGGCGAGGAACAACGTGACGAGTAATCCTTCCCCCACCACCATCTATTAATTATTCACCATCTCCTCAGTAAATAACTAAATCAAAAAATAGCACCCATCAGGGGAAGGTAAGAACCTTCGACCAAGGTTCGCGCCGAGCATAGCGAGACAACGACGCGCAGCGGCGGCCCGAAGGGCGAGGAACAACGTGACGAGTAATCCTTCCCCCACCACCATCTATTAATTATTCACCATCTCCTCAATAAATAACTAAATCAAAAAATAGCACCCATCAGGGGAAGGTAAGAACCTTCGACCAAGGTTCGCGCCGAGCATAGCGAGACAACGACGCGCAGCGGCGGCCCAAAGGGCGAGGAACAACGTGACGAGTAATCCTTCCCCACAACCTTCTGTGCAGAGTGCGTCCTCCATCATATATTCATATGTAAATATAGAGCCTCAGAGAATATTTAAATAAAATTACTGCAAATCAATAGATAGCAATCAACTCGGTAGATAATAGATTAACGATGTGACATTTTCACACCAGAGTCTTTATATAATCAATTAACCTATTAAGTACACTTGAATGTGATCTTGATTTGTAGAAATACAATTTATTTTCATCTTGAAAGTTTGTTAAATCTATAAAATCCAATTTTGAGTCGCCATTAAAATCATCCATAATAGAGTCTGTAATACAGATATACCGGCCGGAATAGATGAAATTCAAGCAACAAGCCAGGTTGTCTACCTGCCTCACATTCACTTTACTATATTGTTTTTTAACACATTCCTCCAGATATTTGACAAACTTACTTCTATATAACATCGGATTACACAGCCAAATATTATTATGAAGAATATTTATAATGTCGGAACTCTCATTAAGTATATCTTTTCTACCATAAATACCAAATCCACTATCCGGGACTTCATTCAGTAGCATAAATCTATCACTGCTGACTTTTTCAGATGAAAGGATAAGTGAATTCCCATCATAGTCTCCAATCTCATCAATATTTTCATAATGAAACTTTATTATATTAGCCTGTATATTGTTTTTTTCTGCCACTCTATATAATTTCGTCAATTTTTCACTTTTTCCCCAGTCGTAATAAATGTTGATGATATTGGAAACGTGGCCTGTGAGATGTTTTTTAGTGATTTCTTTTTCTTGTTGATATAAATCTTTTAGATCATTATATAAAACCTCTCCATCTCGCGTTAAACTCATGCCAAATTTTTCTCGTTTGAATAACTTTTTCCCTATTATGCTCTCGAAGTCTTTTATCGACTTCGCAACAGGCGGTGTAGTCCTGTTCATCACTCTTGCCGCCTTACTCAGCGAGCCATTTTCTACTACGGCCATAAAGGCCTCTAACTTACGAGATAGAAACATAATTCACCAATCCTTTGCTTTGCGTCAAAAATTATCAGAAAAAAGACAAGTATGCCTACGTATATAATGCCAACTGTAGATATTGTTTATATATATAATAAAAAAAATACCAGTGGGTTTGGAATAATTGATAAATATATTATAATGAGTTATTACTGCGTAGACACTAACGACGTAAAGTTGCATGTTTTGCAATCAAAGTTTTGGCGACTTAGTGTATTATCGCCTTAACATTGCACATATTTTTAACAGAGTTTTAAATGTAGATCTATGATATCAAATAACTATTTTTTATTCTTCACGTGACAAAATCAGTTAACGCTTTCTAATAGAAAAAAATGGAAATGCCTGTAGCATTTACCGCCAATAAAAATAAGTGAAATGGGTTGCTAGCAAGAATATGCTTTAAATCATTTACACCAAGAGAGTGATTAAGTTAAATCGATAGATATTTATAATGTTTCCACTATAAAAATAATATAACTTATTTTTTTGTCAGAAAAAACATGACCACCTGACAATATAAAATTTAATTTTATCAAAAATCATGGTGTAAATAATACATGTTGCACGCTGTTTAATTAACAACCCGAGATGCTACGATAAACTCATGTGAAATATAAAAATATTCATAGGGTTATTTTGAATTTTGTCGGTAAAAGTATTTTTATTATCTATTCTCTGCATCGCCTATTATTTATTCTTTTGTTGTGCATTACATTTTTATTCGGCATCTGCTAATATTCGACATCATTTCTAGCGAATATACGGTGCTGACCATGAAGTTTGTCTCTTTTAATATCAATGGCCTACGTGCTCGACCTCATCAACTGGCTGCAATAATCGAACAACATCAACCCGATGTTATCGGGCTTCAAGAAACGAAAGTCCACGATGATATGTTCCCGCTTGAAGAGGTCAGCCAGCATGGTTATCACGTCTTTTACCATGGGCAAAAAGGGCATTATGGTGTCGCACTTTTAACCAAGAATGAACCTTTAGCAATTCGTCGGGGCTTCCCTACTGATGAAGAAGATGCGCAGCGCCGTATTATCATGGCCGACATTGCAACGCCACAAGGTCCCTTAACCGTGATTAATGGTTATTTTCCTCAAGGAGAAAGCCGTGACCACCCCATTAAGTTTCCCGCCAAAGAACGTTTTTATGCCGACTTACAACAGTATTTGGAGCAGCAACTTTCAGCTGATGCTCAGGTACTGATTATGGGTGATTTAAATATCAGCCCAACCGATCTCGATATTGGCATTGGTGAAGATAGCCGCAAGCGCTGGCTACGTACCGGTAAATGCTCATTCTTACCTGAAGAACGCGCGTGGTTAGAGCGCCTACAAAATTGGGGGTTAGTGGATACATTCCGTGCAGCAAACCCGGATTGTAATGACCAATTCTCATGGTTTGACTACCGTTCGCGTGGTTTTGACGAAAATAGAGGATTGCGCATAGATTTATTACTGGCAAGCCGACCTCTGGCCGCACGCTGTATTGCCACTGGCATCGATTACGATATTAGAAGTATGGAGAAACCCTCAGATCACGCCCCTGTGTGGTCTGAATTCGCACTCTAATCACGCTTTACATTGAGGTAGGCCCATTTGTAGGGCTACCTCTTGGCGCGACACCTAAACGATTGTAATCGGGCAAATAGAAAATGATTGATGTTGTTGCGGCAATTATAGAACGAAACGGTAAGCTTTTATTGGCACAACGGGATTCACATCGCGATCAGGCAGGTTTGTGGGAATTCCCTGGGGGCAAAGTCGAAGCTGGAGAGAGTCAACCGCAAGCATTGATGCGTGAACTTGCCGAAGAATTAAATATTGATGCAATAATAGGCCAATATATTGCTACCAATCAATGGAACTCGCAGCAACGCATCATCCGGTTACACGCCTGGCATATTGAAAACTTCAGTGGTGAGCCGGTACTGCATTGTCACTCGGCTCTGGCGTGGCTAACACCAGAGGATGCTTATCGCTACCCTCTGGCCCCCGCTGACATCCCGTTATTAGATGCTTTTATCGAACAAAAACGGTAGTCCGTTATCTGGTTAATCTTTTCCAGATAAGTGGATTAGTCCCAACCACGTTGGGATCACGCACACATTGCAAAACTTCACCTTCAACCCGCAACACTGCACCTTCCGAGTAATTTTGATTTTGGTAAATGCAGCAGCGTGTGCAAGGATTATTGTTGGTATTGCGATTTGATGAGTTATTCCAGACCTCTGGAGGCAAAGGAACAACGACATCAACATTACTCCTGTTTGCCAAAACCTGACCGGAAATAAGTGTGGCAAAACCAATACATCCCAGCATTACCCATGTTCTCATGACTTATTCTCCTTGGTTTTGGATGGCGTTTTCTTACGTTTTTTTATCGCCCCAGATGGGGCTGCTGGCAATCCACGAAAGACCTGAGGTGACCGATTTTGCTTTGCCTGACTGATTAAATCCTGCAATGTAGCCACCAGCGGTTGCATAAAATCCTGATAGCGACAGTTTTTCTCACTGATTTGTGTCAGCGTAGACTCCCAGTGCGCCGTCATATCCGGCCGTGCGGCAATATCAGGCAATGCATGAATCAATGCTCTTCCTGCTGGGCTGGCATGGATGTACCGGCCTTTTTTAAACAAAAAAGTCCGTTTAAACAATAACTCAATAATTCCGGCTCGTGTTGCTTCAGTCCCCAAACCATCAGTTGCACGTAACACTTTCTTCAGCTCTTTATCTTGCACAAAACGGGCAATACCGGTCATGGCTGATAATAAACTCGCATCAGTAAATGGCCGGGGCGGCTGAGTTTGACGCTCCACAACTTCACCGCGCTCACACAACAACTCGGCCCCCTTCTCAACCACTGGCAGTGGCGCGCCTTCATTCTCTTCATCTCGCTCTTTACTTCCAAGCAAGGTACGCCAACCCGCTTCGGCCAGAAAACGGGCTTTAGCAATAAACTTACCACCGGCAATATCCAGCTCAATAACACATTTACGAAACTGCGCGTCAGGACAAAATTGCATCAGATATTGCTGCGCGACTAAGCGATAAACCTTGCTCTCATCGGTTGTTAAATTCACTTTACTGGCCCGCGCCGTCGGGATAATGGCGTGGTGGGCATCGACTTTTTTATCATCCCAACAGCGGTTGCGCCTATCACTGTCCATCACATCCAGCGGTAAAAGATCAGCCTGATGGATACTAATGGCATTGAGTACCGAATGACGCCCTGCGAAATGCTCTTCTGGTAGATATCGGCAATCCGAACGCGGATACGTAATCAATTTGTGCGTTTCATATAATCGCTGGCAAATATCCAGCACTTGCTGCGCACTTAGCCCAAATCGTTTGGCGGCTTCAATCTGCAAGGTAGATAGCGAGAATGGCAACGGGGCTGTTTCTGATTCCCGTTTATCATTATAGGAGGTAACAAGTGCAGGTTGACCCGCAATACGATTAACCACGTGTTCTGCCAGTGGCCGGTGTAACAAGCGCCCTTCTTCATCCTGATAGGACTCACAAGAATCACTCGGCTGCCATAGTGCAATAAAGCGCTCATCAGCAGGCGTGACGATATGGGCTTTAACTTCAAAAAAATCTTTGGCAACAAAATCTTCTATTTCTTCATCGCGGCGCACCACCAGCCCTAACACCGGCGTTTGCACCCGACCGACCGACAACACGCCATCATAGCCCGCATTACGCCCAAGAATGGTATAGGCTCGAGTCATATTGATGCCATATAACCAGTCGGCTCTGGCTCGCGCCAATGCTGAGACACATAGCGGGATAAACTCACGGTTATAACGCAGGCGCTCCACGGCGCGCTCAACCGCTTGCGGGTTTAAGTCATTAATCAAACAACGCCGGACGTTTTGCCGCTTCTCTGCCGCCAAATCGAGGTAATCCAATACCTCATCAACCAAAAGTTGCCCTTCACGGTCAGGGTCTCCTGCATGAATGACCTCATCAGCTTGTTGTAACAACTGTTTGATAACATTCAATTGTTTGCTCACTGAAGGGCGTGGCTGTAATCGCCATTTTTCAGGAATTATCGGTAAATCTGCCAGTGACCAACGCGCATAACGGCTATCGTAAGCATCAGGTTGAGCTTGTTCCAACAAGTGGCCCACACACCAGGTCACCATGTTGTCACTACCACAGGCAATGAATCCATCACCCCGTCGATGCGGCTTTGGCAAGATATCGGCTATCGCCCGTGCCAGACTCGGTTTTTCGGCAATAAAAAGTCGCATCATTCACCGCACTGATACATCAAATAAAAAGACTGCAAATAAAAGGTCATTCTGTAATCTCAATCAGTGCCCGGTCATTATCCACCACATTTAGTTCGCCAATAGCACTGAGCGTCATACCATGTTGAGCGGCTATTTCCTGCACTTGCGCCTCAGCATCAGGTAAAACAGCTAACAGCAAGCCACCTGATGTCTGTGGGTCGCAGAGTAAACTCTTCTGCAAATCGGACATTTTGCCAATCAGATGACCATAGCTGTCAAAGTTGCGGCCCGTTCCGCCCGGAACACAACCTGCGGCAATATACTCTGCTACTGCGGGTAAACGCGGGATAGACGAAAAATGTAATGTCGCTTGCACACCCGACCCCTGACAAATCTCACTGAGATGGCCTAACAGACCGAACCCGGTCACATCTGTCATAGCAGTGACCCCGGGTATATGGGCAAAGTCAGCACCAGACTTATTCAGTTGACACATGGTTTCCGTAGCAACACCTTGGTGCTCTGGTCGTAATTGACTCTTCTTCTCAGCGGTAGTGAGGATACCAATTCCCAGCGGTTTGGTGAGAAACAGTTTGCAGCCCGCTTTAGCTGCACTATTTTTCTTAACCTGCTCAGTGCTGACAATACCCGTGACAGCTAAACCGAAAATCGGTTCCGGCGCATCAATGGAATGCCCCCCTGCTAACGAAATTCCTGCCTGCTGGCAAACATATCGGCCGCCTTCGATAACTTGCTGGGCGACTTCTGGTGCCAGTTTATCAATTGGCCACCCTAATATCGCAATGGCCATAATCGGCTTGCCGCCCATCGCATAAACATCACTAATGGCATTAGTGGCAGCAATGCGCCCGAAGTCGAAAGGATCATCGACGATCGGCATAAAAAAGTCGGTGGTGCTGATAATACCAACACCATTGCCAATATCATAAACAGCTGCATCATCACGGGTTTCATTGCCCACCAGCAGGCGAGGATCAAGAAATTTTTGTTGCTCGGAATGTAAAATTTTATCTAATACTTTAGGCGAAATTTTACAACCGCAGCCCGCTCCGTGGCTGTATTGAGTAAGACGTATCGCTGGCGATGTCATAACACTCTCCCGTCTGGTGGTTCAGTAATAAGCAGTTTAAAGATATATATACCCTAAATAATTCGAGTACAGGAAGGCGGCAAGCGAGAGAACCCGATGAGCTTACATGAGTAAGTGATTCGGGTAATTGAACGTAGCCAACACTCATGGAACTTGAAGTATGACGGGTATATGCATCCAAGGCACCTATGGTAGCGTCTATAGCTTAGCTTAGTAAGTAGAGAGCGGTGATCGGGCAGATAGGTTGGTCACAAAGCAGGCAAAATGCAGCTTGTTGCCGATAAAAGCAACAGGCCGCGTAGTCTTGTGTAAGAAATAGCCGATATCTCTCAGAAATAACGAACAAAAGTCGAGTAATCGGGTGGTGTCACTTTGGTCGCTGATTTCAGCTGTGGAGTCCCAAGATACAGGAAACCGACAATTTCATCTTGTTCGCGGCAGGCAAAACCTTCACGGACAACCGGATGATGTGTCCAGGAACCGGTGCGCCAAATACCATTAAAACCCTGGGCCAGCGCGGCCATTTGCATGGCTTGCACCGCGCAACCAGCAGAAACGACCTGCTCCCAGTTTGGTACTTTAGGGTTTTCTGTAACATGCGCAATAACAGTAATAATTAAAGGCGCACGGAAAGGTGCCTGTTTGGCCTTCTCCAACACAGCTTCATCAGAGCCATCGTGCTTGACCGCATCCTGTAGCAATTGGCTAAAACGTTGCAGCCCCGCATCTTGAATTAAAACAAAGCGCCATGGCTGCAATGTGCCATGATCGGGAGCACGCATTCCTGCGTGAATAATATGGTCTAATGCTTCGCCTGCTGGGGCTGGAGCAGCTAAGCGCGACGCCGAACGGCGATTAAGTAACAGTTCCAATGCATCCATCATTTTCTCCTGATAACGATTTTCATTTTCAACACGGTAGCATAAGTTGTCATTTTGTTACCAGTGTTGACCTAATAGCTATGTTTCTCGATGATTTAAAGCTGACTTTTGTTCATCAGGTCATTAGGATAGCGATACTTGCCCGGTTTTGTTGGAGATAACATGCGCACTTTGTGGCGAATTATTGCTGGCTGTTTCAAGTGGACCTGGCGTCTGCTGAATTTTGCCAGAGAGTTTATTCTTAATCTTTTCCTGATACTGCTGATTTTGGTCGGTGTCGGTATTTACCTTCAGTTCCAAAGTAAACCGGCAGAACCGGTTAAAGGCGCACTGTTAGTGAATTTAAGCGGTGTCGTTGTCGATCAACCTGCGGTAAATAATAAATTACGCCAGTGGGGGCGTGAGTTATTAGGGGCATCCAGCAATCGCCTACAGGAAAACTCCCTGTTTGATATTGTAGAAACCATTCGGTTGGCAAAAGCCGATAATAATATTACTGGTCTGGTGTTATCGCTGAGCGACTTCACCGGCGCTGATCAGCCTTCTCTGCAATATATTGGCAAAGCGCTGCGGGAATTCCGTGATAGCGGCAAGCCGATTTACGCTATTGGCGAAAGCTATAGTCAAACTCAGTACTATTTAGCCAGCTTTGCCAATAAGATCTACCTGTCACCGCAAGGGACGGTCGCTCTGCATGGTTTTGCCAGCAATAATCTGTACTACAAATCACTATTGGAAAAACTTAAAGTTACCACCAATATCTTCCGCGTCGGCACCTATAAGTCTGCTGTTGAACCGATGATTCGTGATGATATGTCCCCTGCCGCACGTGAGGCGGATACTCGCTGGATTGGTGGTTTATGGCAGAACTATTTGACTGCTGTTGCGGCTAACCGGCAATTAACCCCAGAACAATTGTTCCCGGGGGCGGCAGGTGTTGTCCGTGGATTGCAGGCGGCAGGTGGCTCTCAAGCGCAATATGCCCTGTCGAGCAAACTGGTCGATCAACTCGCCACACGCCCAGAGATGGAAAATGAGTTGGTTAAAGCCTTCGGCTGGGATAAGAAGAATAACGACTTCAACTATGTCAGCATTTATGACTACCAACCTACTCCGACTCCACAGCAAGGCGAACAAATAGCAGTACTCTTTGCTAATGGTGCCATCATGGATGGACCACAGACGCCAGGGAATGTCGGTGGTGATGCTTTAGCCGCCCAAATTCGCCAGGCGCGGTTGGATCCGAAAATCAAGGCCGTTATCTTGCGAGTCAACAGTCCAGGCGGCAGCGTGAGTGCTTCTGAACTGATTCGCACTGAATTAGCCGCCTTACGTGCCGCTAATAAACCATTGGTGGTATCAATGGGCGGGATGGCAGCCTCTGGTGGTTATTGGATCTCAACACCGGCTAACTATATCATCGCCAACCCAAGCACCCTGACCGGCTCGATCGGTATTTTCGGTGTGATTAATACGTTCCAAAATACCTTGGAAAGTATCGGGGTGCATACCGATGGTGTGGCAACATCGCCACTGGCAAATGTTTCTGTGACCAAAGACCTGCCACCTGAGTTCTCTCAGATGATGCAGATCAATATCGAAAATGGCTACAAAACCTTTATTGATTTGGTGGCAACCGCTCGCCATAAAACACCAGAGCAAGTTGATCAAATTGCACAAGGCCATGTTTGGATTGGTATAGATGCCAAAAATAATGGTCTGGTAGATCAACTGGGTGATTTTGACGATGCCGTTAAGAAAGTCGCTGAGCTGGCAAAACTGAAAACCTGGCAACTGAATTGGTTTGTTGATGAACCAAGCCTCAGTGATTTGATTTTCGGCCAGATGAGTGCGTCAGTACAGGCGATGTTACCTACTGCGATTCAAGCCTGGTTGCCTGCGCCAATATCTGCTGTGGCACAAGCGGTAAAAGATCAGCCCAACTTAATGAATACGCTCAATGACCCACAGAATCGTTATGCGTTATGCCTAACTTGCGGTGATGTACGCTAGTAAATTACTCAAAGATATCCAAAGTAATGGGTGTTGCAGGTAGGCAGCAAACGAGTAAGTCCCGATGAGCTGACTCAGGTCAGTGATTCGGGCGAACAAATGCAGCTAACACCGCTGCAACGTCAATTTACGATGGATATAGTCGATAAATACTCTGCCTGGCACCTGCCGGGCTTTTTTTCCTCGCCAGTCGCCCTATAATTCCCCCATCTCATTTCGCACCACCTTTTAGGCATATTGCTCATGCAGAAGAAATCTATTTATGTCGCTTATACCGGCGGGACTATTGGTATGCAACGCTCGGATAACGGATACATTCCGGTTTCCGGCCATCTACAGCGCCAGCTTGCGCTTATGCCTGAGTTCCATCGCCCGGAAATGCCGGATTTTACAATCCATGAATACGCCCCATTGATTGATTCCTCGGATATGACCCCGGAGGACTGGCAGCATATCGCCAATGATATTCAGCAAAATTACGATTTGTATGATGGCTTTGTGATTTTGCACGGCACCGACACGATGGCTTTTACCGCCTCGGCGCTCTCTTTTATGTTGGAAAATCTGGCCAAACCGGTGATTGTCACTGGTTCGCAAATCCCCTTGGCAGAGTTGCGTTCTGATGGGCAAACTAACTTGCTGAATGCTCTCTATCTGGCCGCCAACCATCCCGTCAATGAAGTCAGTTTGTTCTTTAATAACAAACTGTTTCGCGGCAATCGTACCACTAAAGCCCATGCTGATGGGTTTGATGCATTTGCTTCACCTAACCTCTCGGTGCTGCTCGAAGCCGGCATTCATATTCGCCGAATGGCCTCAGTAGAATCACCAATCAATAATGGTCCATTGATTGTTCATAACATCACCCCACAACCGATTGGTGTAGTGACTATCTACCCGGGTATCTCTGGTGCTGTTGTGCGTAACTTCTTGTTACAACCCGTAAAAGCACTTATTTTACGCTCCTATGGTGTCGGCAACGCACCACAAAAAGCCGAATTATTAGATGAATTAAAAAATGCCAGTGAACGAGGCATTGTAGTAGTGAATCTGACGCAATGTATTTCTGGTAGAGTCAATATGGACGGATATGCCACCGGTAATGCATTGGCACATGCGGGGGTTATCAGCGGCTCTGATATGACCGTTGAAGCGGCGCTGACCAAACTGCACTATTTATTGAGTCAATCTCTATCTCCTGAAGAAATTCGCCGCTTAATGCAACAAAATCTGCGCGGTGAATTAACGGACACTAACTGATCGGGCGGAATGTGAATGAATGCAGCGCTGTTGTTAATTGATTTGCAGAATGATTTTTGCCCAGGTGGTGCGTTAGCGGTTGCCAAGGGTGACGCGGTGATTGCCGTTGCAAATGAGGCTATTACTACCTGTCTGGCTCACAAAATACCGATTATCGCCAGCCAGGATTGGCACCCAGCAGAACACCGCAGTTTTGCTGTCAATTCGCAGGCAGAGCCTTGGACGACCGGTGATTTGGAAGGGTTAACCCAAGTGTGGTGGCCGGTGCATTGTGTTCAGAATTCAGTTGGAGCAGCTTTGCATCCAAAGTTGAATCAAGAGGTTATTACTCAGATTTTCCGTAAAGGTCAGAATCCGGATATCGACAGCTACAGTGCTTTTTTCGACAATGGACGGCGGGCAAAAACACCGCTGGATGATTGGTTACAACAACAAGGGATCAATTGCCTGTTCGTTATGGGATTAGCAACAGATTACTGTGTGAAATACACCGTGTTGGCTGCATTAACATTAGGTTATAAAACATCCGTCATTAAGGATGGGTGCCGTGGCGTCAATTTGCAACCACAAGACAGCCAACTGGCTCTTGATGCGATGAATGAAGCCGGAGCTAACATACAGTCATTGGCGCAATTTATTGCTGAAGTAAAGCAACTGACAGCTCGCTGACTTGATAAGATAAGCATCAACGGAGCCTCATCTGGCTCCGTTTTCTCTGTATCCGGCCTGACTTGCTTGAATGATTACTCGGGCTTCAACTTAACCAGTGTCGGCTGACTGAATTGTTGCTTCAGCTCTTGCTTGGTTTTCATCACTATCTGGCCATCGGTGCCGATGCTCATATGTTGCGCATCCTTGTTGTAACGGGCCTGCCACAACATCACCATTTGCAGGCTGTTCTCTTTCTGTTCTGGCGTCAATGCCACACCATCCGGCCATTTGCCTAACTCTACAGCCAACATCAAACGTTGGTAGATTTCAGGCGTCATCACTGAAATCAGGTCTTCAAGCTCCATCAGAGCATCCTCAGTAAACGAATAATAAGCTGAATCGATTTTTCATTCACAAAATGGTCACAACAACCGGTATTTATCCGGGGATTTGTTCGCCATTTTGGTCATCAACAAAATTGAGTGAGGCCGAGTTCACGCAATAACGCTCCCCTGTGGGTTGTGGGCCATCAGAGAAGACATGCCCCAAATGCGCATCACAATGACCACAGCGAATTTCAACACGATGCATATTATGAGAATAATCATCGATATAGCGAATAGATTCAGCATCCAAAGGCTGGTAGAAACTCGGCCAGCCACAGCCAGAATCAAACTTCGACTCTGAGATAAAAAGCGGCTGGTGGCAGCACAAGCATTGGTATACCCCTTCGCGCTTGTTGTGCAGTAATTTGCCGCTAAACGGCGCTTCCGTCCCCCGCAGTTGGGTGACATGCCGCTGAATATCGGTCAATTTCTCAATATTTTCTGTAGGGTTCAGTTCTTTAGCCATTTGTGCGGTTCTCTGGCAGGGAATAAAGTCAACGAAAACAACGTCTAATAATAACAAAAAATTAACAACAAAGCAGTTAAAATTGTCCTAAACTGTATGCCATCGAAGCTGCAACAGTATAAATGTGATAAAAATCGCAAATATTACTGATTCTCACTTTAAACTGAATAATTCGCCCCAATATAAAAATGAGGCTAATCGTATCTGGAAACGCGTGATTAATGTTCGATCTACCCTGTCTGGTTTGATTTGTAGCAATAATTGACACGATTCCGCTTGACGCTCGGTAAGGTTTTTGTAATTTTACAACCAACCTTTTATTCACTAACAAATAGCTGGTGGAATATATGACTATCAAAGTAGGTATCAACGGTTTCGGCCGTATCGGTCGCATTGTTTTCCGTGCTGCTCAGGAACGTTCTGACATCGAAATCGTTGCAATCAACGATCTGTTGGACGCTGACTACATGGCATACATGCTGAAATACGACTCTACCCACGGTCGTTTCGACGGTACTGTAGAAGTAAAAGACGGCCACCTGGTTGTTAACGGTAAAACCATCCGTGTTACCGCAGAGAGAGATCCGGCTAACCTGAAGTGGAACGAAGTTAACGTTGACGTTGTTGCTGAAGCAACTGGCCTGTTCCTGACCGACGAAACTGCACGTAAGCACATTGCTGCTGGTGCTAAGAAAGTGGTTCTGACTGGTCCGTCTAAAGACGATACCCCTATGTTCGTTATGGGCGTTAACCATAAAGAATACGCAGGTCAGGAAATCGTTTCTAACGCTTCTTGTACGACTAACTGCCTGGCTCCACTGGCTAAAGTTATCAACGACAAGTTCGGTATCGTTGAAGCGCTGATGACCACTGTGCATGCAACTACCGCTACTCAGAAAACTGTTGATGGCCCGTCTCACAAAGACTGGCGCGGCGGCCGCGGCGCATCCCAGAACATCATCCCTTCTTCTACCGGTGCTGCTAAAGCAGTAGGTAAAGTTATCCCAGCACTGAACGGCAAACTGACTGGTATGGCGTTCCGCGTTCCTACTCCTAACGTTTCAGTTGTTGACCTGACTGCACGTCTGGAAAAACCAGCTTCTTACAAAGAAATCTGTGCTGCTATCAAAGCGGCTTCAGAAGGCGAGCTGAAAGGCGTTCTGGGTTACACCGAAGACGACGTTGTTTCTACCGATTTCAACGGCGAAAAACTGACTTCAGTATTCGATGCTAAAGCTGGTATCGCGCTGAATGACAACTTTGTGAAACTGGTTTCTTGGTACGATAACGAAACTGGCTACTCAAACAAAGTTCTGGACTTGATCTCTCACATCTCCAAATAATGGATTGATGTAGATTTCTGCCAAAAGCCACCTCCGGGTGGCTTTTTTATTTTGATTAATTACTTGAAATTAAAGGATTAATTTCTGTCGATGTCCACACGTTGACCACATTGAGATAAACGGCCCCGCTTGCGAGGCTTTTCTTTGGGCATAAAAAAACCAGCACGGAAGCTGGCTTAGGTATTTTGGAATTCTTCGGCTCGCCGTTCTAGTTCGGCTAAATATGATGTTCTCGCTAACGCGTGGGCTTCAGGACTCATAATGCTTATAAGTTGGTATTTATTGGGGTCTAACCAATGCCGAGCATAAACCAGGTAGTTATCAGATTTTCTAGAAGCTACTGCCAATCGCGGTGGCCACGGTGGATCATCTGGTAGATGTATATGGATTTTGTACACAAACGAATCGCAGAGTTTGCGATTATCTTCCCACTGCCCTTCACTCCCGAATTCCGGGGGTAATGGCCCACCATTTTTCCATTGTTCCAGTGCTTGTACATATAACGCTGCAATTTCCAGATGCTCTACTTTGGGGTGCGCTGAAACTGTAATCATTACACCGCCTTGTCAAATGCTGGAGCCTCTAACCCTAAAGACTGGTGTTCTGCCCGGATCATTGCTTTGACATCATCAGCACTGACTTTAATCTTCGCTGTGCTTATCTCCTTTGGGGGGTGAGTTTGTTCTATGAATGACAAGAAATCCTCAGCGATATAACGAAGGCTTGCGACAGCACGGCCAAAGGTAACAATTTCGTTACGCAATTCATGATTATCTTCGCCAACTTCTTTTAAAGCTAAGCTGACTGCACTGATGAATTTTTTAGCAAAATCTATCCGTTTTTCCAACTCACGGATCAAGTGCTTCTGAACAAAGGGACTTTGATTATGTATTTCAATAGGCCTTTGTTTTTCTTCCCATTCTGACCGGATGTTTTTTAAATGGAAACGTAACCGGTCAGCCATTGCCCGAATATAAGACGTTGCATCATTAATGGGTAAATATGCTATGGAACCTTGTAGCGCTTGTAAGGTGGTGCTTGTATCAGCGGCATTTGTTGCTATATCGCTATAGCCCAATGAGGTTGCCGGTACAGGAGCCATAGCTAGCGCCAAAGCTGCTGCCATATAACCAACCTTATTTTGCTTTTTCTTAATCATGTCTTCACTCCACTGTTATGCCGCTATCATAGCTCATAAAATCATCATTCCGCAAAAGACCTGACAAAATCATCACGGATAGCAGTAAATGATCATACATAACGTGGCGATGATAATCGATGGTGATGTAATCCTATTTAGATTCAACGTGCTAAGTTTTACAAAAAATAAATTACGATAAAATTAACACTGTCCCTTGCTGCGTCTGGCTTGACGCACATAATTCGAGTTGCAGGAACGCGGCTTGCAGCAGCCACGCGCATGCAGCTTGAATAGGATAGGTATATAAAAAATTGCGCAATATCAATGATTCACTACTCGGTTAGCGCCGATTTGCTGCAAGATATAAAGCCTGTGATATTATCGAAAGTCTGAAGTTCACTGGATCTCTAGCCCCTTTGCTCATAAGGTCAAACGAATGAACGAGAAAGTCTTCACCCTACCTGTTGTTGAACAAATTTCACCTTATATCAGCCAGCGCCAGTTGGATGAACTGCCAATCGTAGTGGTTTCCCATCCGAAGGTGCGTGCCGCCGTCAGCTTGCAAGGTGCTCATTTATTGGCTTTCCAACCGAGTGGTGAGCAACCGATTATTTGGTTAAGTAATAACACACCATTTAAAGACGGTGTCGCTATTCGTGGAGGTGTGCCGATCTGTTGGCCTTGGTTTGGCCCATCAGCGCAACCTTCGCATGGTTTTGCTCGTTTACTGCCATGGCAGCTCAGCGCCCATGATGAAAATGAGAATGGGGTTATCTTGACCTTCACTCTGGAAGACAGCGATGCATCTCGTCAATTTTGGCCACACCCGTTCACTTTGATTGCCCGCTTCAAGCTGGGCGAAGAATGTGAAATGGAATTAGAATCACACGGTGAGTACGAGGCAGTTGCTGCCTTGCACACTTATTTCCAGATTGGTGATATCAGCCAGATTAAGATCAGTGGCCTGGGCGAAAAGTACCTTGATAAAGTGCTGAAAATTGCTGATGCAACGCAACAAGGTGACTTGGTCTTTAACGGTCAGACTGACCGCATCTATACCCACCCTGAAGCCTACAGCCTGATAAAAGATGCCGCGCTGAAACGTACCATTGAAGTGCATCATCATCATCAAAGTGACGTAGTTGCGTGGAATCCAGGTGCTGAACTGTCCAGCAGCATGGTTGATATGCCAAATGATGGCTATAAAACAATGGTTTGTGTAGAAACTGCGCGGGTGAATAAACCGTTGGTTGCCAAGCAAGATTCCCCTGCACGTCTGGCCATGACCATTCGTAGTCGCAAGAATGCCCAATAACGGCTGATATTGCAGACACAAAAATGGGGCACAAAGCCCTGAGGGATCCCCACAAAATCACCATTAATAAACTAGCACCATATTTCGGTAGGCTCTGGCAAGGTGATTAAGTGCACTATTCAGTGCTATTCGTCGCAATATTAGCGGAGAGTGTCTTAAGACATTCTCTGCTAACGTCAGATAAGATATGACCCGCCTCGACTTCACACTGTTAGCCTGATACCTCACATGTAATCCTTTATTTTCAAAATGATACCCCATTAACCACATCACAATTGTACTTAACGTTGCTAACAGGCTCAGGACCTGCATTCGCTCCGTTGTTCTGCTGCGGCTTGCACGCAAACCAAATCCAAAGCGCTCACTTTTTTCATCACGGAAATTTTGCTCTATTTGCATTCTTCTGCTGTATATTTTCATGACTTCACGGGGCCTGAAGTCGTCGCTACTGGTAAACAGTAGCCAGGGTGTTTTGGCTGATGAGCGGCCGTCACGCTCTTGTTTGTAGCGTTTTATCCTGCCACGGGAACGTCTGTTTTTTCTACCTTTAGGGGCTTTCTTATAAAGATAAAAATGGCCTTCGCAGCGGGCATATTGAGTACGTGACAACGTACCCGGCCCCAAATATTCGGGCTGGCTTCTGGCCTGAAGTTCCTGTGGTTTGTACCAGATATCACCCTCCCGATGCAGTCGAAGTCGTGTATATCCCCTTATTCTTCCGACAAAATCCCAGCCTAATGATTTTATATGTTTGAACCAGGCATTTTGGAAACCTGCATCGGTAACAATAATAACTCTGGCATCGGGATTAACGGCTCGGGCAAATGCATTTAAAAATGTTTTATGAATTTGTTCGCTCTGCTGTTCAGCCGACGGAACAATCTGACTTAACAAAGGAATGGAGCGGCCATCACAAATTAAACTGGCCCGGAGAATGTGGTATTCATGCGAGTGATATCCACTCCAGTCAACAGCAACCACGCACAGAGATAATTTCCGGGTCAGCATAGCTATAATATTATTGAAAATCAGTGGAATATCACGATGAAGAGACTCATTTCCCAGCAAACGGTCCACGCGTTTAATTTTGTTTTTAACCTGAGCCTGACCCGGTAAGAAACGGCCGATACTGGTTAGAGTGAGTGAAGCTCCATTGATTAAAGCAACAGTGGCATCCATCAGGGCGCTTTGCCGGTATTTATGAAATGGTGCTAAGGCATTCTGGAAAAAATTTTGGCATACTTTACGAACAAGCATAGCGGTAATCTCATTGAATTGGTGGAGCAATCAGTAGATCACATCACGCTATGCCTGTCTTGTTTTCTGGGGATTCTTCAGGGCACAAAGCCCCATTTCAGGTTAATGACAAAGTGCCCGTAACGGTGAAAACAGGCAGATCGTAAAGACGCCGTAAAATCGTCCCTGATGGCTCGACCCGCGCCGTCCCTGGCGCGGACGCTTTACTCTTCTACCTGCCTTCACCTTGCAAGATCAAGTCCTTAGGTTTTGTCAGCAGTCTGAAATGGGGCACAAAGCCCCATTTTTTATTGTTCAGATAGGGTACGTGATAAATTAACGGAAAGTATATGTAACCCCAGTCCACAGTACGCCGGTCCAGGAGGCATCTACCATTGGGCTATTCTTCACTTCATTTGCCAGGTGAATATAACGACCAGTAAAGAAAGCATTCCAGTTTGGATTGATATTGTAGTTTGCCGTCAACTCCAGATACGGTGACCAGCTATCACTAGGGCTGTACTGGGCCAGTCCACTGCGGGCGGACTCCCCACGGCTCACACCATAGTAATACTTATTCTGATCTTCACTGTTCCAGGCAACACCAACGCCCGGAGTCAGCGTCCAGCTATCAACACTGAAACGATAGAGATAAGCCAGATCACCAACAAAGCCGCCGCTGTTATCCAGCACGTCGCCGGAGAACATTGCGCGTAAAGTCCCCCAATCCTCGATGTGGGAATAAGACATCCCCGCCATCAAAGTGCTACGGCGTTTATCCAACTGCTTCATCTGCTGGTCGTCACTGTCGCCCGGCGTAAAATGCAGTGGCAAATAATAGGCATCAATCGATAAACGATTGTTGTCATCTTTCCATAGGTAATAACCCGCAGCCAGTGTGCGGAAATAGAAATTATCACTTTCATAAGAAACGATAGGCACTGGGTAAACACGGTCATTCTTACCGCGATATGGGTCAGGGCTGACTAATGCTGAGGCCCCCAAAGACCATGTCCCTGCCATCGCAGTAGGCATACAAACTGCGGTAGCTACAGCCAACGCTGCCAGTGTTTTGACTTGCTTCGTTTTTATGTAATGTTTTTTCACGGAAAGATCCCTTTGGTAACAAAATCGTTAGTTAACTTAGTGTAAATCAATTGCTTGCCCGTGGCGAAATCTTTACACACCACGCTCAAAATTAGCCTTCCCCGTACAACTTATCGCCGATATACCACAAATTGATAACCTAAAAATTTACGTAGATTTGATTACAATAAAATAACAAGATATTCAAATAGATAATCTCAATTAATTATATATAAAACACTGTTAATGAAATAAAAAATAGATTTAATTACCGAATAATGGTTATTTATTGTACTGGGAGTGGCAAATCTGTGGTTAATGTCAACTTGACCTTTATGAGAGACGCGACCATAACAATAAGGTAGTAGTTTCAAAATTTTAACCCAATATACCTAAATAATTCGAGTTGCAGGAAGGCGGCAAACGAGGGAGTCCCGATGAGCTTACATTAGTAAGTGATTCGGGTGATAGAGCGTAGCCAACGCACATGCAGCTTGAAGTATGACGGGCATAAAGCGCTACTATTATTTTATGTTCCCAACCATTCAAACAGGACGGGCATCGCTATGAACATATTTGATCACTACCGCCAACGCTATGAGGCTGCCAAGGACGAAGAGTTCACACTGCAGGAGTTCCTCACCATCTGCCAACAAGATCGCAGTGCGTATGCCAATGCGGCTGAACGTCTGCTGATGGCTATTGGTGAGCCTGTCATGGTTGATACCGCACTCGAATCTCGCATGTCTCGGCTGTTCTCCAACCGAGTTATCGCCCGCTACCCTGCTTTTGAAGAGTTCTATGGAATGGAAGAAGCCATAGAGCAGATCGTTTCTTACCTTAAACATGCTGCTCAAGGGTTAGAAGAGAAGAAACAGATCCTGTATTTGCTCGGCCCTGTGGGTGGGGGTAAATCATCACTGGCTGAACGTTTGAAAGCACTGATGCAGCGGGTGCCTATCTATATTTTAAGTGCTAATGGTGAGCGCAGCCCGGTCAATGACCATCCATTGTGCTTATTCAACCCGCAGGAAGATGCGGCGATTTTAGCCAAAGAATACAATGTTCCTGGCCGTTATCTCGGCACAATCATGTCGCCGTGGGCGGCCAAACGTCTGCATGAATTTGGCGGTGATATCACCAAATTTAAAGTCATCAAAGTCTGGCCTTCTATTCTTGAGCAGGTCGCGATTGCGAAGACTGAGCCGGGTGATGAAAACAATCAGGATATTTCTGCTCTGGTGGGTAAGGTTGATATCCGTAAACTGGAGAACCATGCCCAAAACGACCCTGATGCTTATGGTTATTCTGGGGCATTGTGCCGCGCGAACCAGGGGATTATGGAATTCGTCGAAATGTTCAAAGCGCCTATTAAGGTGCTGCATCCCCTGCTGACCGCCACTCAGGAAGGGAACTATAACGGTACCGAGGGGATCTCTGCCCTGCCATTTAGCGGCATTATCCTCGCGCACTCTAACGAATCGGAATGGGTGACATTCCGTAATAACAAGAACAATGAAGCCTTCCTTGACCGTGTTTATATCGTCAAAGTGCCATATTGCTTGCGGGTATCAGAAGAGATCAAGATTTACGACAAGCTGTTGAATCACAGTGAATTAACTCATGCGCCTTGCGCTCCAGGGACGTTGGAAACACTGGCGCGCTTCTCCATTCTCTCAAGGATGAAAGAACCGGAAAACTCCAGCATTTACTCCAAAATGCGGGTGTATGACGGTGAAAGCCTGAAAGATACCGACCCGAAAGCCAAGTCTTATCAGGAGTATCGCGACTATGCTGGGGTTGACGAAGGGATGAACGGCCTTTCTACCCGTTTTGCTTTTAAAATCCTGTCACGGGTATTTAACTTTGACCATGCAGAAGTGGCAGCTAACCCGGTGCACCTCTTCTATGTGCTGGAACAACAGATTGAACGCGAGCAATTCCAACAGGATGTCGCGGAAAAATACCTCGAGCACCTGAAAGGCTATTTGATCCCGAAATATGCCGAATTTATCGGCAAAGAGATTCAGACTGCCTATCTGGAATCCTACTCTGAGTACGGTCAAAATATTTTCGACCGCTATGTTATTTACGCTGATTTTTGGATTCAGGATCAAGAGTACCGCGATCCCGATACCGGGCAACTGTTTGATCGTGAATCGCTGAATGCTGAACTGGAGAAAATTGAAAAACCTGCGGGTATCAGCAACCCGAAAGACTTCCGTAATGAAATCGTCAACTTTGTGTTGCGCGCCAGAGCCAATAACAATGGCCGCAATCCAAATTGGACCAGCTATGAGAAGTTGCGCACGGTTATTGAGAAGAAAATATTCTCTAACACTGAAGAGTTATTGCCGGTTATCTCCTTTAACGCCAAGACTTCAACAGATGAGCAGAAAAAGCATGATGACTTTGTCGATCGGATGATGGAGAAAGGGTATACCCGTAAGCAGGTTCGTTTACTGTGTGAATGGTACCTACGGGTAAGAAAATCATCATAACCTGTTGTCGATCCACCCTAATATTACAGGTACAGCTTTCGCGTTGTGGCTGTGTTGCCAGCCAGCACAGCCACAGTGTGGAAGATGCAGGGAATAGAGGCAGGGGGAGTTATGGGCTACTTTATTGACAGGCGACTTAACGGCAAGAATAAAAGCATGGTTAACCGCCAGCGCTTTTTGCGCCGCTATAAGTCGCAAATTAAACAATCGATTTCTGATGCCATCAATAAAAGGTCGGTAACTGATATTGAGAGTGGTGAATCGGTGTCGATTCCTATTGACGACATCAATGAGCCAATGTTCCATCAGGGCCGTGGCGGGTTACGCCATCGGGTGCACCCCGGCAATGATCATTTTATTACTAATGACCGTATAGAGCGCCCGCAAGGTGGTGGTGGCGGCAGCGGTAGTGGTCAGGGGAATGCCGGTCAGGACGGTGAAGGAGAAGATGAGTTTGTCTTTCAGATTTCCAAGGATGAATATCTCGATTTGTTGTTTGAAGACTTAGCGCTGCCTAACCTGAAGAAAAATCAGTATAAACAGCTGACTGAATTTAAAACCCATCGCGCGGGTTATACCTCCAATGGGGTTCCTGCCAATATCAGTGTGGTGCGTTCACTGCAAAACTCACTGGCCCGCCGCACGGCCATGACGGCCAGTAAACGCCGCGAACTGCGCGAATTGGAGGAAACACTTAAGGCATTGGAGAACTCGGAACCGGCACAATTATTGGAAGAAGAGCGGATACGTAAAGCCATTGCCGAGTTGAAACAAAAAATCGCCCGAGTACCTTTTATTGATACCTTCGATTTACGCTATAAGAACTATGAACGACGCCCGGAGCCATCAAGTCAGGCAGTGATGTTTTGCTTGATGGACGTGTCAGGTTCTATGGATCAAGCCACCAAAGATATGGCAAAACGGTTTTATATTCTGCTGTATCTGTTCCTGAGCCGGACTTATAAAAATGTGGATGTGGTGTATATCCGCCACCACACACAAGCTAAAGAAGTTGATGAACAAGAGTTTTTCTATTCGCAAGAAACCGGTGGCACCATTGTTTCCAGTGCGCTGAAATTAATGGACGAAGTGGTGCAAGAGCGCTATGACCCAGCGCAATGGAATATCTATGCGGCGCAAGCCTCGGATGGCGATAACTGGGCTGATGATTCGCCTCTGTGTCACGAATTGCTGGCGAAAAAAATTCTTCCCGTGGTGCGTTACTATAGTTACATCGAAATAACCCGCCGTGCCCATCAAACGCTGTGGCGGGAATATGAAGACTTACAGGCAAAATATGAGAACTTTGCCATGCAGCATATTAGGGAACCCGAAGATATCTATCCGGTATTCCGTGAGTTGTTCCATAGGCAGACTGTTGATAATTAACTTCCAAACTAGCCGGTCATCTTTTTCTGCCACAGAAATAGCTTTCCGGCTTTTTAATGCGCTAAAATTTCCACTCCCTGCATAATTCTCAGAGCTAACCCAATGAAATGGCATGATGGACTGCGACAACCGGGTGTATTGGCGGCATTAACTGCTGCGGTACTGTTTGGTGCGGGAACTCCGCTGGCAAAACAATTGCTGAATACGGTGAGCCCGTGGTTGCTGGCCGGTTTGCTGTATTTGGGATCGGGGGTAGGTTTGGCGCTATATCGGTTGATAACCCGCCCGGCTGCCGTCAAGCTACCGCGTAATGAGTTATGGTGGTTCATCGGCGCGATTACCGCCGGAGGGATCATTGCGCCAGTGCTACTGATGATAGGCCTGACCGGTATGCCCGCATCGGGAGCCTCGCTGCTACTCAATGCCGAAGGGGTATTCACTGCCCTGCTCGCCTGGTTTGCTTTCAAAGAGAATTTTGACCGCCGCATTGCCTTGGGCATGATAGTTATTGTAGCGGGTGCCGCTATTTTGAGCTGGCCTGGAGAAGCTCGCTTTGCCGGATTGTGGCCGACGCTGTCTATTCTAGGCGCCTGTTTTGCTTGGGGAATTGATAACAATCTGACCCGTAAAGTTTCGCTGACGGACGCCACCTGGATTGCTTCGGTCAAAGGATTGGTGGCGGGTGTGGTGAATCTCGCATTGGCATTTGCCCTCGGCGCAACCTTGCCGCCGCTGCCCAATTTGGCGGGTGCTTTGCTGGTGGGGTTCTTTGCCTATGGCGTGAGTCTGGCGCTGTTTGTGATTGGTTTGCGCCACCTCGGTACCGCCCGAACCGGCGCTTACTTCTCTATCGCGCCTTTTTTAGGTGCGGCGCTGGCAGTGGCGATGGGTGATGCAGTCACAATCCCCCTGATCGTGGCCGGGCTATTGATGGCAATAGGGATTTGGTTACATCTGACTGAGCAGCATGAGCATCAGCACCACCATGATGACTTACTGCACGAGCACCAACATCTCCATGACGAACACCACCAGCATTCACATGATTTCCCCGTCAATGCCGATATCCCCCATAAACATCCTCATCAGCACCAACCGATGGAGCACTCTCATCCCCATTTTCCTGACTCGCACCATCGCCACAAACATTAATCACAAACATTAATCACAAATATGAGTCACAAACATTAGCAGTATATAAATCACCACGTTAGCGCCTATTTCATCGAATAAATACCAGACAGGTATTGGTAAACAGCATAATTTGCCCAATTGACATCATTGGCTTGTTCTACCAGACAAATCCCCTAATATGGCAATATTCTTATTCTGGTGGTGTTGCAGAGATGACTGTGCGCTCCTTACTCATTCTGATTTTATCTTTATCATTTATTCCCCTTTGCCAGGCGGTTTATAACCCCAAAGAATATAATATTTGGCATATTCAGGGTGGTGTTTTATACGGAGCCACCCAAACAGAAGATGAGGAACCGGTGCTTATCAGTATTGCCGGCCCCACCACTCACTGGGCCAATATGGTGATTTCATTAATAGGCAATGAACCCTGTGATAATAAGAAAATAACCACTGAATTTGCTTTTAATAATGATATGTTAACCGTCGAATATGGCTGCCTGACAACGGCGGGTCATACCGTCATAAGCTATACCCTGCATGATGCCGACAAGGTCAATAAGCTCTACAACCAACTAAAATCGGGCTTTACCATCACATTAGATAAACGGATTAAAGTTTGGGCGGCCAATATTGGCACACCCATCAACAGTGACTAATACCGTGGTATTTTATTGATCGTCAAGTTGACTAAAACGTAGCGTTAAATAATCCAACACGCTGCGCACTGAAGGCAATAAACCACGCCGTGAAGGGAAAACAGCATGGATAATTTCATGGCGCAGTGACCACTCAGGCAGCAGGCGAATTAAATCACCCGCTGCTAATTGCTCCGTCACCATCATGACAGGCAACTGCACCACCCCGACACCACTTACCGCCGCGCTGCGTAATGTGGTCATATCGGCGGTCACCAGTCGCGGTTGATGATAGACCGCCGCGTGCGCCCCTTCCGGCCCGTCTAAATTCCAGATAAATTCCTGTTGAGGCTGCCCCAGTCCCAGACTAGGCCAGCCGGTCAAATCAGCCGGTACTTTCACCTCGCCAAGGCGGGCAATCAATTCAGGGCTGGCGACCAGGCACTGACAGCGGTTGCCCAAAACCTTCAATACCAGATCACTGTCTTGCAACGGCGGCGGCCGAACCCGAATCGCAATATCTATGGCTTCAGCAACCGGGTCTACCTGCCGATTGGTCGATTCGAGATGCAGCGTCACCAGCGGGCAACTGGCCATGAAGTCTGCCAACATGGCACTGACCGTGGCCTGCAACAGTGCCACTGGGCAGGTGATACGCACGACACCGCGTGGTTCAGCTCGCGTTAACTCTATTGCTTCTTGTGCCGCTTTGGCTTCTTCCAGCATCGCTTTACAGTGTTCGTAATAGGTGCGCCCGACATCCGTCACGGCAAAGCGCCGGGTTGAGCGCTGAATTAATCGCACCCCCAGCCGCTCTTCCAATAAAGCTAACCGCCGACTCAGTTTTGATTTGGGCAAACCTAATACTCTGGCGGCAGCACTGAATCCGCCATGCTCTACCACCTCTGCGTAATAATAGAGATCGTTAAGGTCCTGCATACCCCGCCCCTTAGTTGCTTATCATTGTTCCAATAATAGAACACTGATAACTAATTTTGCTATCTACTGCCGAAATTATCCTGAATATATACTTTATCCAACTGGTGGACAGGCGGATTGACTAGTCTGGCTGCTATACCTTATTAAGGCTGTTGTAAGGAGAATACGATGAAAAAAGTTCAAGGTATTTATCGTGCGCCGCGCCAACATTGGGTCGGTGATGGCTTCCCGGTTCGCTCACTGTTTTCATACCAGAGTCATGGCAAACAACTCAGCCCATTCCTGTTGCTGGACTATGCCGGCCCGATGGATTTCACCCCGACGCAGCAGCGTCGTGGGGTCGGGCAACACCCACATCGTGGATTTGAAACAGTGACCATTGTGTACCACGGCGAAGTTGAACATCGTGACTCTACCGGTAAAGGTGGGGTTATTGGCCCCGGTGATGTGCAGTGGATGACCGCTGGTGGCGGTATTCTGCATGAGGAATTCCATTCCGATGCTTTCGCGAAACGTGGCGGGGCTTTTGAAATGGTGCAGTTGTGGGTCAATTTACCGGCAAAAGATAAAATGACCGCACCCGGTTATCAGGCGATTCGCAGTGAAACCATTCCTCAGGTCGCATTACCTGAAGGTGCTGGTAGTCTGCGCGTTATTGCCGGTGATTATGCTGGGAAAAATGGCCCCGCCAATACATTCTCACCGCTGAATGTCTGGGATATCCGGCTAAATCAAGGGAAAAGCACCGAGTTCTCCCTGCCAGATGGTTGGAACACGGCATTGATTGTGTTGCGCGGTACCGTGCAGGTGAATGGTGATGCTCTTGCCCGCGATGCAGAAATGGTGTTGTTGGACTCTACCGGCAGCCATGTCACTATTGAAGCTAATAATGATGCAGTGCTGTTATTACTCAGTGGTGAGCCAATTGATGAGCCAATTATCGGTTACGGGCCATTTGTGATGAATTCGCAGGAGCAAATAGCCGAGGCTATCGCTGATTTTAACAGTGGCCGTTTTGGCTCGATGGATAATCACGCATAACCGCTGAACGACCCGCCATTACCTGGTATCGTTATTATCAGGTAATGGCATTGAGCTTGTTATCAAGCCCCAATATCAGCCAGCCCGATACTCACCGCAAATCCGCTCTTTCCCTCCCCCGGTTATCGACTAAACTTAATGTTATGTTCTGTACAAAAAATAGCATCAGTATAAATAAGACGGCGGTATTTTTTTGCATGTGGCGTTTTAATTCACCTTTGAATATTTGTCATTAATCTTATTCTATTTATAAACAAATAGTGATACTCCAATAGCCACGGTGGTAATTTCGCTCAAACAACAAGTAACAAGTCTGCCAAGCGATTCTTTTTCCTAGGAATTAATCATGAAAGCCAAAAAAACAGTAGAGTGGCAGAAAAAAGAGCAGTCTGAGTACAACGAAAATAATGCTTTATTAAGCGCATTAGATCATTCATTGGCGATTATTGAGTTTGATCTTTCCAGCCGCATTATTGAAGTTAATCAAAACTATCTTGATTATTTTGGCTATCAGCGTGATGAAGTCATTGGCCAATATCATTTGATGTTTTGTCATCCCGGTTACACCAACAGTGACGAATATCAAAAAATCAAAACAAGCCTGCTGGCCGGGCAATCGCTGGAAGGACGTTTTGAGCGTATACATAAAGACGGGTCAAGGGTTTGGCTAGCGGCCATTTATCAACCAGTACCCGGCCCTGACGGTTCGGTGACCCGCATAGTGAAAATCGCCAAAAACATTACCTTTTTAATTGAACAGCAAAGAGCAACCCAAGAGTGGGTGCAGCTTTTAACACAATTAACCGACCGCAGTGACAGCGCCATGTTTATCGCCGCGAACAGCGAACAGGGTCAACAAGCCGTTTATATTAATCAGGGTTTCACCAAGTTGTTTGGTTATACCCCAGCCCAAGCTTTGGGGCAGAATATGGTCGACTTGCTGCAAAGTGCGCATCCGGAACAACTCGCACTCATTGATGCAACCTCACCCGAGGCACGCCAGCAACTTCTGCCAAAAGAACTTTTTTACAGCAAAGACCGGCAACCCCATTGGTGTTCCGCCGTGATTAACTCGCTGGTGAATGAGCACGGTGAACAGAGTTATAGCATTGGGATATTAACTGATATCACCATGACCAAGATGTACGAAGTGCTGCAATATAAGGTGTTAGAAGCCCTGATTTTGGAACGCCCACTCGACGAAGTCATGACCATGCTATGTCATGAAGTGGAGCGGATTGCCCCTGAGGTGACCACCAGTATTTTGCAAAGTATCGGCCAGAATCACCTTTCCCATCTTGCTGGCCCTAGTCTGCCACCTGCCTATACTGCCGTCATATCCAGTGTGCCCATCAGCCCAATTGCCGGCTCCTGCGGCACCGCCGCATTTCGCAAAGAAGCCGTTGAAGTACAAGATATTGCCACTGACCCACTATGGGATAATTATCGCCATTTGATTTTACCGCATGGATTGCTGGCATGCTGGTCAACCCCTATTATCTCCAGCCAAGGGCAACTCCTGGGAACTTTTGCTTTTTATTACAGGCAGATACGAAGTCCGAGTGACTTTCATCGTCAGTTGGTCAAATTAATTGCCAATCTCTGCTCACTGGCCATGGAGCGGGAGTTATCACGCAAACAAATTCAACATTTGGCTTTTTATGATTCATTGACCGGCCTGCCCAATCGCACCCAGTTTTTGGTGTATGCCAAACAAGCCATTGCTTTGGCAGCTGAAATGAATCATCCACTGGCGGTGTTGGTGATTAATCTGGATCGGTTTAAACAAGTCAATGACTCACTGGGTCATGCCGCTGGCGATGAATTACTGGCCGCGATGGCCCAGCGGCTACGCGACAGTTTGCCCAAAAATGACATCATTGGCCGCCTGTCTGGCGATGAATTCATTATTATGCTGACCTCATGCACCATGCAACAAACTACGGTAAGAGTAGAGAAAATGCTCAGTTTGTTGTCTCAACCCTGCCAAATTGCCAACATGAATATTATTCCGTCGGCCAGTGTAGGTATCAGTTTGTATCCTGAAAATGGTATGGAAATGGACACCCTGATGAACCATGCCGATATCGCAATGCATAAAGCGAAAAATATGGGCCGTGGGCATTTTAATTTCTTCAGCGCAGAAATGAATAATCTCAATCAACAACGCCTGGATATGGAAGATGCCCTGCGCCATGCATTTCATATCGGCTCCCTGGAGTTATTTTATCAGCCGCAAGTGATGCTGAAAGACGGTCATCTGTATGGTGTTGAGGCATTAAGCCGTTGGAAGCACCCAATATTGGGGGATATTCCACCACAACGTTTTATTCCGCTGGCCGAAGAGAGCGGCCTGATCAATGAACTGGCCTTATGGGCGATTGAAACAGCATGTCGGCAATTGGCCGACTGGCGTTTACGGGGCATTGATGTCCCATCGGTGTCAGTGAATTTATCGCCGACCAATTTCCACAATCTGGGTTTACCGGATATGATTCTGCATATTTTGCACCACTATCATTTACCGCCGCAGGATCTGACGTTAGAAATTACCGAAGACATATTGATTGAGAATAATCCGACAATATTCACGACCATCGAAAAAATTCATCGTCTGGGGGTTCGGCTATCCATGGATGACTTTGGCACCGGTTATTCCAGCCTCAGTTACCTGCGCCGCCTGGATCTCGATGAAATCAAGCTGGATAAAAGCTTTGTCCATGACCTTGAATATGATGAAACCAGCCGAACCCTAAGTGAAGCGGTGATACGCATTGGCGAGAGTTTGCAACTGTCGGTGATTGTCGAAGGGGTAGAGAATGAAGCCCAGCGCACCTTATTGAGCCGGCAAGGTTACCTGATTGGTCAGGGATTTCTATTTTCCGAAGCGCTGCCCGCGATCAAACTGGAAAAATGGTTAGAGCATCGTCTGACAAGTTAGATGGTGAATAATAAGAGATATATTATTAGTTGTAGTAACCTATTAGGGATTTCTAAACACTAATAAGTGACATTGTCACTATCGCTGGGTTGGGTCATGCTCAACCTTTTCATTTGTCGGCAAATTTTTTATCCTTGCCGCCTTTGTAATCTGGATGTTGTTTTGTTGTTATGCAAAAATTCCTTTTTCTGCTGTTAAGCCTGATACTGCTCGGTCCATTGGGCATCGACCTCTACTTACCGACCATTCCTGCTATTGCCAAGGGGCTGAACAGTTGCGAGTCATTGATCCAATCCACCATTGCGCTGTTTATTTTAGTTCTGGGGGTCGGGCAACTGATTGCCGGTCCATTGGTTGACAAATATGGCCGCAAACCGATTGCCATCATCGGGATAATCCTTTACATGCTAGGTGCTGCCATGGCTGCTCTGGCTGTCAGCCCTTTCATGTTTGTCAGTTCTCGCCTGTTACAAGGTGTGGCCGTTTGCTGTACGGCAGTGGTGGCATTCAGTGGGGTGCGCGACCGCCTGAACGGCAATGAAGCTGCCCGTGCTTTTGGTTTTCTCAATGGCACATTAAATATCGTGCCGGCATTAGCCCCATTATTAGGTGGTTTGTTGGCCGAAGCCTTTGGCTGGCGCGCGCCATTCTGGTTCCTGGCTCTTTACGGATTGTTGGTATTAATCCTGGTTATCGTTTTCCTACCGGAGACTCGCCCGGCAGATACGCAACCGGTGAAAAGTTTGCCGATTAAAAACTATCTGCGTATTTTGCGTGACGACCGTTTTCTGACTTTCGCGCTGGTGAATGCGGGCGCGATGGGAATGGCTTTAACCTATGTCTCTCTGGCGCCTAATGTTTTGATGGTGGGAGCTGGACTCAGCCCGCTGCAATTCTCGCTGGTGTTCGGTGCCAATGGTTTTTGGATCATGGCCGTCAGCTTTTTAGCGAATCGGATTATCCAAAAAGTGGGCCGCCCTGCCTGCCTGATGACGGGTAGCGTGCTGATGGCACTCGGCTGTTTCAGCCTGCTATACGGCCTGCGCTTAGCACCTGAAGTACAGCATCACTGGCTGGTTTACATGTTACCCGTCGCCAGTGCCTGTGCCGGTTTAGCCTTTATGATGGGGCCAGCCACCAGCTATGCACTGGAGCCTTATGCCAATGAAGCCGGTGTTGCTTCAGCCTTGGTTGGGTTTGTACAGATGGCAGGAGGCGCGGGATTAGGTCTGTTGGCGATGGCCTTGCCAATTGAACCTAAGTTATCTCTGGCTATTGTGATGTTGGCCGGTTGCTTACTGGCCTGGCAAGCGCGCCGTGCCAGCAAACATGTGCGCGGTAAATTGCAGAAAATAAACTAATACACCATTTCAATAGTAAATAAGAAAGCTATTGCCAAAATGAATTGGTGTGGTAGCAAGGCAGCAAACGAACGAGGCCCGAATCACGGATATAGGTCAGTGATTCGGGTGACAAATCTTCCGGCAGCAGATTTGAACGCTGCTTGCAGCGGCCTCGCAGAGGCGAGGCCTATGGACGGGCCGAGTAACGAGAGCCGCTAACACCGCTACAGCGTCAAGTAAGAAGGGTAACGCGGCTTGCCAGCGCACACATCAACTCATACCCCACCGTTCCTGCGGCCTGTGCCACATTATCAATGGGCACATTCTCACCCCATATTTCTACTTTGCTACCAATCTGCGCTTGCGGACAGGGCGTGAGATCTACGGTAAGCATATCCATCGAAATCGCCCCTACTGTGTGCGTCAATATACCATCCACCATGATAGGTGTTCCCGTCGGTGCTACACGCGGATAACCATCGGCATAGCCACAAGCAACCACCCCTATGCGCTGCACTCCAGTAGCACGATAGCGGCTACCATAACCCACACTTTGACCGGCGGATAATGATTGCAGCGCGATAATCTCGCTACGCAACCCCATCACCGGGCGCAAACCAAGGCCAGCAATATCTGCAATATCACCACTGGGTGACGCGCCATAGAGAATAATGCCCGGGCGCACCCAGTCATAATGGGTGTTCGGGTTACGCAATATTGCTGCCGAGTTGGCAAAGCAGCGAGCCGCCGGAATATGCCCACTGGCCTGCTGGATCTGGGCGAATTGCTCATCAACACCAATAGGATTATCTGCATTAGCAAAGTGGCTCATTAATGTGATTTCGCCGACATTGCTGAGACTGTTGGCCCATTGCCACACAGCTTCCGCCTGACCTATTGGAAACCCTAAACGATTCATACCGCTATTAAACTTCAAGTAAATATTGAGTGGAGCCGTCAGGCGGGCCGCCTTGATAACCTCAAGTTGCCAGTCACTGTGCACCGCCGTCGTCAGGCGATAATGATCCAGCAACACTAAATCCTGCGCTTGAAAGAACCCCTCCAGCAATAAAATTGGCCCTTGCCAGCCCTGTTCTCGCAGCAGGATAGCTTCGTTTAAATCCAGTAAAGCAAATCCATCCGTCGCCGCCAGCCCTTGCCAGACACGCGCTAAACCATGACCGTAGGCATTGGCTTTCACCACTGACCAAATTTTTGCCGTTCCCACATGGCTGCGAACAACATTCAGATTATGGTGCAGCGCAGATAAATTCAGCGTGGCAGATATCGGGCGAGGCATGCTTATTCCTTCCAGAACAATATTCAGTTGTTATTAACAAAAGGGCTATCCACTAATACCCTAAATAATTCGAGTTGCAGGAAGGCGGCAATTGAGTAAATCCCCAGGAGCTTATTGATTTTAAGATCAATAGCAGTAAGTGACTGGGGTGAACGAAGGCAGCCAACGCACATGCAGCTTGAAGTATGACGGGTATAGCTTAACGAATGGGATGAGCGTCATGTAAAGGCGCAACATTCAGCGGCCGAAAATCCGCGCTATAGCGCGAGACCGAGAGATCATCGGCCAGAATCGCAGGACGCCGACCAGACATAATATCGGCCAATAGCTGGCCTGAACCGCAGGCCATGGTCCAACCTAAGGTGCCATGACCGGTATTGAGGTAGAGATTTTTTAGCGAAGTTCGCCCAACAATGGGTGTGCCATCCGGTGTCATCGGGCGCAGGCCAGTCCAAAATGTCGCCTGGCTGATATTGCCGCCATCGGGATACAAATCGCCGACCACCATTTCCAGAGTTTCTCGCCGCGCCTGTTCCAGTTGGGTGTTAAATCCCACAATTTCCGCCATGCCGCCCACCCGAATGCGATCGTCAAAACGGGTAATGGCTATCTTATAAGTTTCATCCAGCACGGTAGAATATGGTGCGCCAGCAGGGTTGGTGATAGGGATAGTCAGGGAGTAACCTTTTAGCGGGTAAACCGGAATCGACACTAATCCCGCCAGCAGCGCAGTTGAATAAGCGCCAAAAGCCACGACATAAGCATCGGCTTTAATGATGTCATCACCCCACAACACCCCAGCGATTTGATCCCCGTCCACCAGCAGTTTCTCCACTGAGCGATTGAAGATAAATTTCACGCCAGCCTGTTCGGCCATTTTTGCCAGCCGCTCGGTAAACAACTTACAGTCGCCAGTTTCATCATTAGGTAGACGTAAGCCGCCGGTGAGCTTATGTGCCACTTTTGCCAGAGCAGGTTCGACGGTGGCCAGTTGATCCGCGGTTAACAGCGAATACGGTACCCCCGCATCATCCAATACCGCAATATCTTTGGCTGCATTATCAAATTGCTGTTCGGTACGGAATAATTGCAGCGTTCCCCCTTGTCGTCCTTCGTACTGAATACCGGTATCTTCGCGTAGATCTTTCAAGCAATCACGACTGTATTCGGCCAACCGCACCATACGGCTTTTGTTAGTCATATAGTGGGAAGTGTCGCAGTTTCTCAGCATTTGCCACATCCAGCGCAACTGCGAAGCACTGCCATCCAGATGAATCGCCAACGGCGCATGGCGTTGGAACATCCATTTAATGGCTTTTAAAGGAACACCGGGGGCAGCCCAAGGTGCCGCGTAGCCGGGAGATATCTGGCCCGCATTACCTGCACTGGTTTCCTGAGCTGGCCCATCCTGCCGGTCAATGACCGTGACATCATGTCCATCTTTCGCTAAGTACCAGGCACTGGCAACACCAACCACACCACTTCCTAAAATGACAACGCGCATATCACCCCCACACCAAAATGCATCAAAAGCACAATATTCTGTTGACAGAAAATTAACTCAGCAGAAAAAACTATCCAACACATTAATGATAGATTGTGACTTAATTCACAATTAATTTACACCGCAATCACTTTCCAATTCAATAGCAGGCTTTAAATAGCGATAACATGCTATTTAAAGCGGGATATACAAAAAAATGACTGAAAATAGCGCTTATTAACCTGATTAACAGCATGAATAATTGGCATGTTGCTGATATTAATTTTATTGGTTTTATATTCTGCAATAACCGCAAATAAACAGAGTAATAATCTAATTAAATCTCTTTTGAGATAATAACTTCTGCCAGTAAAAAACAGTCCCTATTCCGGCGATGGAGAGCCTCTATTTTAAAAGATGACGGATATTCATTGACATAAAGTATTGCCATGCCTCAATTTGTTCATATTGAGCTAGGATTATTGAAGTGACCAGTATTTTGCAGGGTTATAAAACCGTGAGGATGCGCTAATGACAACTTCAACATCGAAACACACCGCGCAAGATAAGCGCCTGACTGACGGCCCAGACTGGACATTTGAATTGTTACAGGTCTATCTGGATCAAATAGACCGGGTGGCAAAACATTACCGGCTCGATACCTACCCCCATCAGATTGAGGTTATTACCTCGGAACAAATGATGGATGCCTACTCAAGTATTGGTATGCCTATTAATTATACCCATTGGTCTTTCGGTAAAAAGTTTATCGAAACCGAGCAAAAGTATAAGCACGGCCAGCAAGGGTTAGCCTATGAGATTGTGATTAACTCCAATCCTTGTATTGCCTATTTAATGGAAGAAAATACCATTACTATGCAAGCCTTAGTAATGGCTCACGCCTGTTATGGCCATAATTCTTTTTTTAAAAATAATTATTTATTCCGTGCATGGACTGATGCCAGTTCCATCGTTGATTATTTATTATTTGCTCGCCATTACATCAGTGAATGCGAAGAACGCTATGGTGTGGAAGAGGTTGAACGACTGCTCGACTCTTGCCATGCACTGATGAATTATGGTGTTGACCGCTATAAACGCCCGCAAAAAATCTCGCTAGTTGAGGAGACTGCGCGGCAAAAAAGTCGAGAGGAATACCTGCAAAGCCAGGTCAACTCATTATGGAAAACCTTGCCACGTAAAGACAAAGAAGAAGTGCAAGCCCAGGCTCAGCGCTACCCAAGTGAGCCGCAAGAGAATCTGCTCTACTTTATGGAGAAGAATGCCCCGTTGCTGGAGTCATGGCAGCGGGAAGTCCTGCGGATTGTGCGCAAAGTGAGCCAGTATTTTTATCCGCAGAAACAGACCCAGGTGATGAACGAAGGTTGGGCAACGTTCTGGCATTACACCATTCTTAATCATTTATACGATGAAGGCCGGGTCAGTGATCGTTTTATGATGGAGTTCCTGCACAGCCACACTAATGTGGTGTATCAACCGCCGTATAACAGCCCTTATTACAGTGGCATCAACCCTTATGCTCTTGGGTTTGCCATGTTCCAGGACATCAAGCGCATCTGCCAGTTTCCAACCGAAGAGGATTATTATTGGTTCCCGAATATTGCCGGTAAAGACTGGTTGGATACCCTGCATTTTGCGATGCGCGATTTTAAAGATGAAAGTTTCATTAGCCAGTTCTTATCACCAAAAGTGATGCGTGACTTCCGTCTCTTCACTGTGCTGGATGACGATAAGAATAACTATCTGGAAATTTCGGCCATTCATAATGAAGAAGGCTATCGTGCTATTCGTAATGAATTATCTGCTCAATATAACTTGAGCAATCATGAACCTAACATTCAAGTCTGGAATGTTGATCTGCGTGGGGATCGCTCGCTGACGCTGCGCTATATTCCTCATGACCGGGCGCCACTGGATAAAAGTCGTCAGCAAGTGATGAAACATATCCATCGCTTATGGGGGTTTGATATTCATATGGAACAACTCAATGATGATGGCAGTATTGAATTGCTCGACAGCATTCCACCCCGAGCCAATAAGCTCTAATCTGGCTGTATCAGTGAGTTGATATCAAATGGAAAAGGGGCGCGGTAGGCCCCTTTTTACTGTGCTATTTTTACTGATTGTGCTTCTAGCGGCGAGCTTCTGCCAAATCACTTGGCATGGTGCCCTGCATACTGTGCCAGATAGCCCCGCTCTCTTTACCGTAGGCACGCAGGCAATCTAACACCTGGTCGTAGGCTTTCTCATCGCACAGTGTCGACAAGCGGCTATAAAACGTCAGTGCCAACTTACGCGCTTCTGGATTCGAGAAATAATAACGCCCAACACGGGTGTACAACCCTTTCAATCCATTGAGAATTAAACCATAAATTGGGTTGCCTGAAGCAAAAGCCAAACCACGGAAAATACCGTAATCCAGTGCCGTGAAAGACTCAGCGTTATCGTCAACCGTCTGCGCTTGTGCCAGAATTTCTTGCGCTTTTTCGGGATGATTGCGGATAGCCGTCCGGACAAAAATTGTAGCGATATTGGTTCGAACAGCCAGTAAGTTATCTATCAATTGTGGCACGCTGTCGTGGTCAAGCCGCGCCAGTGTTTCCAGAATATTAAGACCGGAAGTTTCCCAAAAGTTGTTTACTTTCGTTGGTTTACCGTGCTGAATAGTGAGCCAGCCATCGCGGGCTAGCCGTTGTAGCACTTCGCGCAATGTTGTGCGGGTCACTCCAATTAGCTCTGAAAGTTCACGCTCCGCGGGCAAAATAGTGCCTGGAGGGAAGCGATTATTCCAAATACTTTCAATAATATACTCTTCCGCGAAACCGGCAGGACTTTGCGCCTTTATAACCATATTTTTTGACGTTCCGTAGCGATAAATATCAGCAATTTAGTATGCTCATCATACCAGACGACGCTATTCTGATATAGATCCAGAGCCGAACAAATGGTGAAAGCAGTCATAAAGTTGCAAAAATTGCGCAGATGTAATGATGAACAGATTATACATATTGCTTTTAGGCGAATAACGTAAAGTAAAATGTAACTTTGAGCAGTAATAGCGCCATATATCCTAAATAATTCAAGTGACCGCGCACAGCCAACGCGTATGCAGCTTGAAGTATGACGGATATAATAATTTATTAAGGAGACCTTAGCTCACAATGGATATCACCATTAGACAAGCCGTACTCAGGAATTTTCTTGGCAATTCACCAGATTGGTACAAGCTGGCAATTATAGCGTTTCTCATCATTAACCCGTTGGTGTTCTTTTTTGTCAGTCCTTTTGTCGCCGGTTGGATGCTGGTTATTGAATTTATCTTCACGCTGGCGATGGCACTGAAATGTTATCCGTTACAGCCCGGTGGTTTACTCGCTATTCAAGCCGTCGCTATTGGGATGACCAGCCCGCATCAAGTAGCAGAAGAAATTGCCAATAACCTCGAAGTCCTGTTGCTACTGATCTTTATGGTGGCGGGCATCTACTTTATGAAACAGCTCTTGCTGTTTATTTTTACCAAACTGCTGCTGAGCATCCGCTCAAAAATCACTCTTTCCCTCGCTTTCTGTGTCGCTTCTGCCTTCCTTTCCGCCTTTTTGGATGCATTGACCGTTATCGCCGTTGTCATTAGTGTGTCGGTGGGTTTTTATACTATTTATCATCATGTTGCCTCAAATCACTCAGATAAGGACATCAATGATGACAGCTGGATCGACAGTCAGGAAAATCGCAAAACGCTGGAACAATTCCGTGCATTTTTACGCAGCCTGATGATGCATGCGGGTGTGGGAACGGCGCTGGGTGGCGTGATGACGATGGTGGGTGAACCGCAAAACCTGATTATCGCCAAAAATGCCGGTTGGCATTTTGGTGACTTCTTTATGCGAATGCTGCCCGTCACCCTACCCGTGCTGTGTTGTGGATTATTGGTTTGCATACTGCTCGAGCGTTTTAAACTGTTTGGCTATGGTGCCGTGCTACCTGAGCGTGTTCGTCAAGTTTTGACTGATTACGATAAGCAGGCCAGCGCGAAACGCAACCGTCAGGAGAAAGTGAAACTGCTAGTTCAAGCACTGATCGGCATTTGGCTGGTTATTGCATTGGCGCTACATTTGGCTGAAGTGGGCTTAGTGGGGTTGTCGGTCATTATTCTCGCCACCTCTTTTTGTGGCATCACCAATGAACATGCGCTGGGTAAGGCATTTCAAGAAGCGCTGCCTTTCACTGCATTGCTTACGGTGTTTTTCGCCGTAGTCGCAGTGATTATCGAACAAAGCTTATTCACTCCGATTATTCAGTTTGTTTTACAATCCTCACCCTCGGCCCAATTATCCCTGTTTTATCTGTTTAATGGCTTACTGTCTTCGGTTTCTGATAATGTCTTTGTCGGCACCGTTTACATTAATGAGGCGCGGAAAGCATTTGAATTGGGCGTTATCTCTCTGCAACAGTTCGAGTTGTTGGCCGTCGCCATCAACACCGGTACCAACCTGCCGTCGGTGGCAACCCCGAATGGTCAGGCCGCGTTTCTGTTTTTGCTAACCTCAGCGCTCGCCCCGCTGATTCGCCTGTCCTATGGCCGAATGGTATACATGGCTCTGCCTTATACCATAGTGATGACAGGTGTCGGCCTGCTTGGCGTGGAGTATTTATTAGTTCCGGTGACGGAGTGGATGATGCAAAGTGGCTGGATAAGTTTGCCTCATATCGCTGCGGGAGTTAGCATTACACACTGATGACTTGCCTTATAGTCCGTGCCAGCCCACTATTCTCCTCGCTATTCGGGGCTAAGATGGGCTGGCAAAACAAACCAATATCTCATCCAAAGCAAAATTGATGCTTCTGATGGCTGTCATAGGCGAGAAATAGCTGATTTTTGCCTAATTTTACCCTTGGGTAGCTGGCAGCAAAGATGAATTGGTTTACACTGCCGGTACAATTGCTTACTGCATGGAAAATAAAGATATGTTGCAATTCCTTAACCGCTGCTCTAAAGGGCGCGGTGCTTGGCTATTAATGGCCCTGACTGCACTTGTATTAGAATTGATTGCGCTCTATTTTCAACACGTGATGCTGCTACAGCCTTGCGTAATGTGTATTTATGAACGGGCCGCATTATTCGGTATTCTTGGTGCATCATTGCTGGGTGCTATCGCGCCTAAATCCCCCTTGCGCTATCTGGCTATTTTTATCTGGATTTACAGCGCCTGGAAAGGGGTTCAGCTCGCCTGGACACACACCATGCTGCAACTGCATCCATCCCCTTTCACCACCTGCGATTTCTTTGTGAGCTTCCCTTCATGGTTGCCGCTAGATAAATGGTTCCCAGCTGTCTTTGTTGCCAGTGGCGATTGTGCAGTAAAACAGTGGGAATTCCTGTCATTGGAAATGCCGCAGTGGTTAGTCGGTATCTTTGCCGCTTACCTATTTATAGCGATATTAGTGCTGATCAGTCAGTTTGTTAAACCGAAAAGACGCGATCTGTTTAGTCGATAGTTTTTATTTCGATTGATGGTTTTCATATCGGTTGATCATTTTCACACATATCTTTATCTGTTTAAGGCGCCCAGAAATGTGGCGCCTTTTTATCTTCTGGACGTCGAATGATGCTAGAGATCCGCCACATTATTCATTAACGAATAATGCCACGAGCCGAGCGGCTGAAAAAAGGTTTATAAGCCAACAGTATTTGCCACTCTTTAGCCAATAACTCAATTTCATTATTCACATCAGCCACTAACTTACCTGTATGATAAATAAGCCGGTAAGCCTCTATAACCGCTTGCCGGTCACCACTATTTAACCAATCAGCCTCAACTCCAGTTTCTCTTATGCCTACGGGAACAGCACGATTTCCTTCAGCTATGACATAAGGAGGAATATCCTGCACCACACAAGCACCGGTATTGATTAATGCGTAGGTTCCTATCACACAGAATTGATGTACCGCACTGCCAGCACTGATAATGGCAAAGTCATCAACTTCAACATGCCCAGCCAAACCCACATTTGAAGCTAATAAACAGTGATTACCCACGATACAATCGTGGCCAATATGAACATGACTCATCAGATTATTATCATTACCGATATGTGTAACCCCACCGCCCTGCAACGTACCCCGATGGATAGTGACATTTTGCTGAATCAAGTTGCGGTTGCCAATCACAACCCGAGTACTCTCACCCTTATATTTAAGATCCTGATTAACCTCTCCGATGGAGGAAAATTGTCCAATATTATTGTCACATCCAAGCTCGGTAAGACCATTAATCACAACATGTGATTTAAGTACCGTGCCGGAACCAATAGTGACTTGAGAACCAATGTAGCAAAAGTGGCCAATTTGCACATTCGCACCAATCACCGCCCCCTTCTCAATAATTGCAGAAGCAGAAATTATCGCGGTGGCATCAATCAAGCTATTTAACTCTCCTGGTGGAGGACTCACTTACTGCTTTGTGGGTAACTTCAGTGTTGACTGAGAGACTAATCCATCCATTGGTTTAATCGGATTTACTGACAGAAAAAAGACAGGAATACGAGAATATGGCCGTTATACTGACTCAATCGCCCATATAAAAAACCCCGGCGAAAACCAGGGTTTTGAAAGGGTGCCGGTACTTTCCCGGCCGTCATGTTATGGCGTAAGCGTCCATCGTACACTCCAACGTTACACAGCCTAAGCATGACTATTGCATAACAGAGAAACACACTGACAATCTCACCAATATGCTTTTCTGTTAAACAACTTGTTCCGCAAACTGCCAACTGGATTAGATTTTAACTTCACCCGACTAATAATCATACAGCGTTATAGTATTTCATCAAGACCAATTGAATATAATTTTATATTTCAGAACAATCTGGATTTTTTATTTCTTGCTAACACAAAATAAATGACTGTTCTGCCCGTGATACAACTAAAAAAGGCCACCTGATGGCAGCCTTCTTTTACCAATATAATCAAATCATTATGCTTTGGTATGGGTACAAGTATACTGGCTGGCCTGCTCGCCATCGACAATAGCCAGGCGGATTGGTATTGCAGAGATATTAAGAGCGGCAATAACCTGTTCTTGGTTATTTGTCTTCTGGAAGATTAATGACTCACCCTGACCTTCCGGATTAACTTTAACAAATTGAAAAACTGACTTATCAATGGTCAATTGCTGATTAGGCCCATCCAATACAGCAGAAAGGCTACCGCCCTCTTTCAATTCGCAATCAAGATTAATTAATGAAGCCCCAGCAGCCTGAACCTGGTGTGAAACACTACCTAAAGTAGCGGAGATGCCGATGATAACAGCGGCTAAAGTAGAATATTTCATTTTTTAAGTTTCTTGGTTAAATTTCGGCGTTATTATGTCATATCTAGATTGATGATAGTGACGAGTTATCTGGCCCACTGTGGTTTATTCAAGATAAGCCACCACAGGTTAAGGTAACACGTTGGCGTAGGTGGAATCTAAGGTTTTAGCAATGCATTACCGCAAACTGACTCACTTCGCATGTTGCTTTGAGTTGTTTTGCGGTAATTTTTTGCCCCATTCAGCAATTACCACCTCAAGAAAAATGCCTACCCGTTCGTCTCGTATACTGAACCTTGAATTTTTGCTTCTGAATTAGTATTCAACAGTGATTTGGTTGGCAAATACAACGTTACTCTTGGTACCCGAGTCCTTCTGCTCAATCTAAGTGAAGATGAATAACACCTGGATTCCCGAAGTGCCCCCCTATTTTCAGAATTTTGCTCACCTTAATAGTTTGGAGTAATCATCCAAATCCAATATGCTTGGACAGGAATATATAGGGCAATAACAAGGAAAAGTTATGGATTCATCAAGATTTATTAAGGCCATGGCTGAGGGAATCAAGTCTATCCCCATGGATTTATATTTGGGGGTTGAGCGAACCTTTCAAGATTTAAATCTTTCCGATGGCGGACGATATTATCAACAACGTAATATGACTGATGATAAGCGTTTTCTTAATGCCTTCAGTAATCTCATCCGCGATCGATTTATTATCGCTAAAATAGCAGATATCATCATTCATGATACCCTCAGCCGTTTACCGGATGAAACCATTCAACAATTACATCAAGAGCTTATCTATGGTGCCACCGGTAAAATCACGCGTATGGCGGCACAAACATTGATATCAGGTTATATCAGTGGACGAGTCGTTAGTGGCTTAGCGGCCAGTTCTGCGGTAACACTGAGTTTTAGACTGGGTACCACCGCGATGGTTTCCATAGTTATGCTACAAGGGATCGCCTCTCGCGCCAGTGAAGCATCACGGACATTAGCCCGAGAAAACCCATCGCTTTTTAATAAATTAAAACCGGATGACTACGATATGTTGTTCTTTCTTTTTGAGAAGCCATTCGAGCGATTTATTAAACTCAGTAAATTGGCAAAAAATAACCCTATAGCGTTGAGGCATTTTGCAGATGAAATCAAAAGTTATTAATGGTTTTTTGCGATTCATCTTCGATATGATTGGCGTTATTGTTACGTTCATAATGGCTATAGGATTTATGATTGCTTATGCCTTCTATGAAGGGATTACCGCCTGGGGTGTTGCTATCGGCTTCTTCGTGGTCGGCGCTATAATATTCTGGGCTGTGCAAAAATGTAGTGATAAATTCACAGTAACTAAACAGAAATAAAAGATTAAACATCGCGAAGAGTGATATCTGACATTTTTAGCTAACGTTTAACCACCGGGTAATTAAGCCCGGTTTTGTATTTTATACTTCTGTTAAAACAGCATCAGGCGTAAGTGAAGCATCGATATTTTTCACCTTCACTCGATATTGTTTCCACGTTTTCAAGTCAGAACGCAATTTTACCGGAATATCTTTTTCGCTATCCTCCAGCCCCTCGATCTCATCTGTAATAGCGCCAATTATGTCCGATGCATGAGATAAAATAGCGATTTGTTTTTACGTGGTTTCAATAATCATCTGTGTCACAACTTGCGGCGCGGGGCCAGCTAACCATTCGTCGTTATTACTAGCATAGAATAACGGCGAATGGTCGGGGACCATTCATTAATATCCATCCGGTTGTATCCGAGAATAGCTCATCTGGTTTTGGGAATAGCCCTGCCGCCGTGATCCATTCAGACACGGAGTTTGTTTGAGGGTGATTGGCGCTGGCGGCAGAGCTAAATAAAAAAGGCCCACCGAAGTAAGCCTTAAAATTTTATGCCGACTAGCTAATTAACTTGAGATCGGCTTTACGTTGCTGCTTTTGTTCCTGAAAGAAGTTTTCGTGCGAACCTAAACTTAGTAAGTAAAGCTCGATTTTATCTTCTAACCAGCTATATCCCAGCAAAATAAGCTGGTTATTAAGCTGAAACTTATGGACGCGGAGATAACTGAGATCCCCCTTTTTCTGCTCACCTATAATGGGATTTTTGATAATCTTTTCGATTTCATCTTCCACCACCACCAAGTGAGCCTCTGGTAGTTTTGCTAATGCCTTTGTGAATCGACGAGTTTCATAAACGTCAATCTCACTTTCGTGCTGTTCTTCTGACATAGCGCGTAACCTTGTGGTTATCGACCTCGCTTTGCGCCAGTAGAGATTCAAGAATTAAACTGTAAGGCAAGTCAGGGTTATCTTCGGCTATACGCCCTATCTTTGCCCAATGTTCAATCTGCTTTGGAACACTGCGACTTGCAGCATCAGCATGAACCTTTACGTCGCTAACAAAGTCGTCGTCTAAACGAATACTGGTAGCCATTGTGCGAACCTCTCTCAGGATTTGTATTTCATGCGACGTGAAACGCATACGCTGGCGATATGCGCACAGATAATATGCAACAATATGTCGCAATATGCAATCTTTAATTGTTCTATTCACCACATTCGGCTGGTTACTGTTTCACAACGATTGGATTCCCCAACCCAGTACCCATGCGAATGTAGAAATGCAAAAAGCCCAACCGGTTAGGACTGGGCCTTGAATGTTTTATTGGTGACTCGACTACATCACCGCTCTTCACCTTTGACGTCCGAGCTTAAATGAAATATACACTTTCAAAACTTAAAACCAATAGCTTATGAAAATATATTTCATGTAATGCTGCATTTTGTAGATTTTCCACCCCCATTTCTCTAACCAAGGAGTAAAACATTCTTGCCTTGAATATTTCACGGCACCACCTGATTCGGTCAATGCACTGTTTCAGGGTTAGGTGTGGCGCGTGCGCTCGAGGTAGCCCAATTTGTGGAGATCTTCTACGATCTTCACAATTGCACCCGCTGACAAAAAGTGAGTATCAGCGATGTTTATCTGCTTCACCTTCAGAAAAAATGAAAAACATCTGGATTTTAGCAATAAACACAGGAATGAGACACGGCGAGATATGCGCATTAAGTTGGGAAGATATCGACACTAAAAATTGGACTATAACTAGCAGCAGGAATATGGCAGTTATTAACCACTTTACCCCTCCCAAAACAGGCTCTGACAATAGAGAGATCAGACTAACCTATCCCGCCATTGAAGCATTGAAAAACCAGACGGCGATGACGCGCCTGGGTGAATGTCATGACATCACAGTTAACTTGAGGGAATTTGCCAAGGAACGAGTAGATCAGTGTACTTTCGTATTCTGTCCAAAGATTTCAGCCAGAAATGGCAATGGTGGTCATTGGTACTCCCCTGGGTCAATTGGAACAGCATGGAATACCATGTTAAAGAAGGCCAGGATTAGGCACAGAAAAGCATACGAATCTCGTCATACATTTGCATGCTGGGCATTAAGTGCGGGGGCCAATCCAAACTTTGTAGCAAATCAAATGGGCCACGCATCGGCACAGATGATTTACAACGTATACGGGAAATGGATGTCAGAGAACAACCTTGATCAGATGGCTATTTTGAACGCTGGTTTTAATGACAATGCCCCACTCATGCCCCAAACAATAGCCATATGATATAAATTACTTATATATCAATAGTTATCTGGCCCACTGTGGTTTATTTAAAATGTGGTCTTGCCAGTCAATCACTTCACTCTCGCGCACCGCAATATGACGTACCGAAATTCGCTCGCCATGCATGGCCGATTTTGAACCTGCTAATAATGGGTGCCATTTGGGTAAGTCATGACCTTCACCAATTAAACGGTAGGCACAAGTAGGCGGCAACCATTCAAAAGTCACCAGATTTTCGCGGGTTAACTTGATGCAATCCTCTTCTAACTCAAAGCGGCGCTCATAGTTACGACATTGACAGGTTTTGAGATTAAGCTGATCGCAAGCCACATTGGTGAAATAAATTTCATCAGTGTCTTCATCAATCAGTTTATTCAAACAGCATTGACCACATCCGTCGCACAGAGATTCCCATTCGCTATCCGACATCTCAGCGAGTGTTTTTTGTTGCCAAAAAGGAAGTTGTGACATAACGGTATCCGGTGTAGTGAATAAATATAGTGTTAAATGAGCGGGTCGTTATAGACGCTTTAGCTAGCAGATGCAAGTTTTGCCGCCCGAGCAACAAGCCCAAGCGGCATATATTTAGAGTACACGGGTGCTCAACGTCTTGCCATTCAGGCCAATTTTTAGCATATCACCCGATGCCATCGGCCCGACACCTTGCGGCGTACCGGTCAAAATAATATCGCCAGGACGTAAGGTAAAGAAACGGCTGATATAACATATCAAGGGCAGAATGGGGGTAATCATATCGCGGGTGTTTCCCTGCTGACGGATTTCATCATTAATGGACAGAGATAACTCAGCCTGTTGTGCATCACCAAACTCTGCGACAGGAATAAAACCCGAAATCGGACACGAACCATCAAATGCTTTGGCCTTTTCCCACGGCTGCCCCGCTTTTTTCAACCCGGCCTGTAATTCGCGCAGGGTTAAATCCAATGCCACGCCATACCCAGCAATAGCACGAGCCGCTCTGTCTTCATTCGCTTGCTTTAACGGTGTTCCGATCAAAACGGCTAATTCTACCTCATGATGAACAGCACCGAACTCTTTCGGGATAGCAACCGGTTGGCGAATATCACACAATGCCGTTTCAGGCTTTATAAACAGCACTGGCTCGACTGAGGTGGTACTGCCCATTTCTTTAATATGTTCGGCATAGTTACTGCCTACGCAAACCACTTTATTGACTGGAAAATCCAGCAAAGCCCCTTGCCAGTCTCTATGTTGATACATACTGCCTCTCCTGATAGACACTACCCGCGGCCAAATACGCTGTTCTACTGCTCATATTGGCCACAGGCTTTATTGACTAATACTATCTGCCATCATACCAATGCTGATAGCAAAATAGTAAGAACGGTTCCAGTGCATAATGGTGCGGAAATTATCATAAACCAGAAACGCACGCCCTTGCACGTCATCAGGCACGATCACCCAGGCGCGCAAGTCAGGATTAGCCACACTTCCCTTGGGGGCAACACCGAGTTGCTGCCATTGAGCCACGGTCTTGGCCTGGCTGTCTTTCAGACCAGCAAATGCAACATTGAAGCCATCAGGCAATTGTGCTTCTTGCCCCCAACCGATCCCCGGTTTCCACCCCTCAGTAGACAAATAGTTAGCAGTAGAAGCAAACACATCATCAATATTATTCCAAATATCGACTTTGCCATCACCATCACCGTCAGCACCATAGGTCAAAAAAGAACTTGGCATAAACTGGCTTTGCCCCATAGCACCAGCCCAAGATCCTTTTAATTGTGGGTCTTCAACCCGACCTTGTTGAATAATCTTCAATGCGGCGATCAACTCTTTGGTGAAAAACGCCTCGCGCCGCCCTTCAAATGCCAACGTTGATAAAGCTGAAATGACATCTTCTTTACCTTGAATCTTACCAAAACCACTTTCCATTCCCCACAGCGCCACAATATAGCGTTCAGGTACCCCATAACGTGCAGTCACTTGTGATAATTGGGGTTGGTAGCGCTGATAAATCTCTTTGCCCTGCGCTATTTTGCTTGGCGTCAAAACTTTAGCGAGGTAATCATCCAGTGTGACCTTTTTTTCTAACTGGTTTCGATCTGATTGGATAACCCGGTCAACAAAATGAATATTGGCGAAAGCAACCGCCAAAGTTGCCTCACTGATTCCCTGAGCTCGCGCCTGGGCTTTCAATTGTTCAACATAGGCAGGAAACTGCGCCGGAGAGCGCCCCTGTTCGGATAACATTTTTTTGCTGTTGTTATTGCTGGCAAGGGCTGGGGTTGGTGCTGCTGGTGGTGCAGCAACCGGTGTTTGAATTGGCGCGGCTGTGTTCTTATTAGCACACCCCAAAGATATAACAGCCGCAAAAGCGACTGTAACCATTGACAATTTCATCGACGCATTCCTTTATAAAGCCACAAACCGTGAGGGAACTAAGCTTTCGTTTCACCCAAATGCATTTTTAATAAGCTTTCTGGCGGCGGCGGGACTTGCAGATAAAAACCCTGTTCAACGAGTGCACTTTTCACTTTTTCGATATCCGCTGTGGCTAAGCTTTTGCGCTCATTAAGTGAAAGCAACATCGCAAATTGGGGTTTACCAAAACTGGCGAGTAACTCAGCCGGCACTCGCGAGAAATCGTCTTTCTTTTCAATATAAAGGTAGGTTTGATCCCGTTTCGGGCTTCTGTAGATAGCACAAAGCATGTTTTGGACTCTAGTCGATAAATTCAAGGGTAACATACCCTAAATAATTCAAGTTGCAGGAAGGCGGCAATTGAGTGCCCCCAGAAACTTACTCAAGTAAGTGACTGGAGGTGAACGAAAGCAACCAACGCACATGCAGCTTGAAGTATGACGGGTATAGCTGGCGATTATAACACGCCAGCCTATATCACCTATCCGAGATATCAATAGACGGGAATATCAATGCCAATACTGGCAGCACAACGGTCGTGAACTAAATAGGAGTTCTTAGTGTTGTCCACACGCGGGCGTTGTTGAGATTCCTGCTGTTGGCATTTCACCTGTTTTTCCTTTTCATTCCTCGCCGCCTCAGCGTCCCTTCGCGCTTTCTCCTCGTCCAGTTGACGTTGCCATGATTGGGCATCAAGGCCCGACGCACCCAATGCTTTTCGTTTTTCAAGATAATCCGTAGAAATCTTACTATCTTTTGGAATTTCAGCGTGATAGCTAAAATCAGCCCCGACTTGCAATGGCGTTGATATGGCAATAACACCGATAAATGATAGTGGGATGAAACTCCTTTTCATCATTGATTTCCTTTAGATTAATGAATGTAGAAATCGGAAAATATCATAAAATGATTATCATTCTCAATATTATATAACTAAAAATAGTGGTCGTTCGCCTCATTTATAGGCAAAAAACAAAATCCTTCAAGTTTGTGACTAATTTCTGCTTTATCGATGCATGGCTCAGATTGACAAAGTATTGAGTGAGATTTCTCCGAAATAATATTACGAGGTATTTCACTCATCGGATAATAACCGCATTACACCCTCTTATTTCTTCATCTTAAAAACGATAATAACGGGTAAGAAGCCAATCTGGCTGTTGAAAAAATAAACAACACAATCATGACAGTGATATTAACCAAATATAGACAAACCGGGGCTAGCGAATAAGGAGAAGTTATGCTGTAATTTCCTACAAGATTGGCATCATTTGGATGTTAGGATTCAATATATTGATACGGATAGATTTATTTTTATATTACCTATAACATGCTTGGGAAGATCAGAATATTGTACCCCGAATGAAATTCCGGGGATTAAACGCAGCTGAAACTGAGTCAGGATAGATGTCACAATCGCCAATTGAGTTAAAAGGCAGTAGTTTTACCCTATCGGTCATTCATTTACATGATTCACGACCGGAGGTAATCCGTCAGGCTTTACAGGAAAAGGTAGATCAAGCACCCGCTTTCCTGAAAAACGCCCCTGTTGTGATTAACGTTGCAACGTTACCTAACGGTGCTAACTGGAAAGATCTCCAACAGGCTGTCACTTCAGCGGGTCTGCGTATTGTTGGCATCAGTGGTTGTCAGGATGAACGTCAAAAACGTGCGATAGCACGGGCTGGTTTGCCATTACTGAGCGAAGGTAAAGGTCAGAAAATGGCACCAGAGCCGGTTGTTAGTCCGCCGGAAAATGTTCCTACCAAGACACGAATCATCAACACGCCTGTCCGTTCTGGCCAACAGATTTATGCCCGTAATTGTGATTTGATTGTTATCAGCAGTGTCAGTGCTGGAGCTGAATTAATTGCCGACGGCAATATTCATATCTATGGAATGATGCGCGGTCGTGCGCTAGCAGGCGCATCAGGTGATGCGCAGTGCCAGATTTTTTGCACGCATCTGGGTGCTGAACTAGTCTCTATCGCAGGGCAGTACTGGTTGAGTGATCAAATCCCCAGTGATTATTTTGGTCAAGCTGCGCGTTTGCATTTGCTGGATAACGCATTAACTATACAACCTTTAAATTAAGCCCTTTTGACAAGGAATCCATTTCATGGCACGCATTATTGTTGTTACATCGGGTAAAGGGGGCGTTGGCAAGACCACATCAAGCGCGGCTATCGCAACCGGCTTGGCCCAAAAAGGTAAAAAAACCGTTGTTATCGATTTTGATATCGGACTACGGAATCTAGACTTGATTATGGGTTGTGAACGCCGGGTAGTTTACGATTTTGTTAATGTGATTCAAGGTGACGCCACATTGAACCAGGCATTAATAAAAGATAAGCGCACGGATAATTTGTATATTCTGCCCGCTTCTCAGACCCGTGACAAAGACGCTCTGACCAAAGAGGGTGTCGAAAAGATTTTAAACGATCTTGGCGAAATGAATTTTGAGTTTGTCGTGTGTGACTCACCTGCCGGTATCGAAAGCGGTGCGTTGATGGCACTGTATTTTGCTGACGAAGCTGTCATCACGACCAACCCTGAAGTTTCTTCAGTTCGTGACTCAGACCGTATCCTCGGGATATTGTCATCCAAGTCACGCCGAGCTGAGAATGGTCAGGAACCAATTAAAGAACATCTGCTGTTGACTCGCTACAACCCAGGGCGTGTTAATCGCGGCGATATGCTTAGCATGGAAGATGTCCTTGATATTCTGAGGATACCACTGGTTGGCGTTATTCCAGAAGATCAGTCTGTATTGCGCGCCTCGAACCAAGGCGAGCCTGTGATTCTGGACAAAGAGTCAGATGCCGGTAAAGCTTATGACGATACCGTTGACCGTTTGCTAGGAGAAGAACGTCCCTTCCGCTTCATTGAAGAAGAGAAGAAGGGCTTCCTGAAACGCCTTTTTGGGGGATAAACCATGGCTTTGTTAGACTTTTTTCTGTCCCGCAAAAAACCGACAGCCAATATAGCCAAGGAACGGCTGCAAATTATCGTCGCTGAGCGTCGTCGTGGGGACAGTGAGCCCCATTATTTGCCTGACTTGAAACGCGATATTTTGGCGGTTATTTGTAAATATATTCAGATTGACCCTGAAATGCTGCATGTGCAATTTGAGCAGAAAGGGGATGATATTTCGGTACTTGAACTTAACGTGACATTACCGGAAACGGAAGAAACGCCTAAATGATTTCTTCGCAATAGCTACCCCCTGTATTTATTTACAGGGGGTAATTCTTTTTTATAAACTGTATATATATCCAGGTTTATACTTGTTATATATATACGCCAGCCAAAACAAGAAAATCCTTAACTCTTATTTCTGCTATTAATATTGCTGTAAAATCTCAGTCAATTCCGTAGCCAATAAATCCCCACGCCAGCCACTTAATAATTCAGGTTGAGTTTCTGTTGACTTCAATTTCCAATGCCAACTGAGTAATTGGTTTATTTGGCGGCGTGACGCCAACAATTCGCTACTTAGCCCACTGCGCTCACTGACCGACACAATAAGTGCTTTAATATCTTTAAAGACTTTTTTGTAACCTGGCTGATCAATCAGATTGATAACCGGTGGTGGCAACTGATCCTCAGGAACAGCATTACCTTCCGCTACCAACGCCAGCAAGGTGCGGCCATGATAGCGGATCTCTTGCCCACTTAAGCCCAGAGAGTCAAGCTCACCCAGCGAGGTTGGCTGATAACGGGCAACTTGCCACAGATTCTCTTCGCGAACCACAAAGTTCACCGCCAGGTCTCGTTCACGAGCCTGACGTAAGCGCCATGACGCCAACTTTTGTAGGCAAGCCAACTGATAGCCGCGCAACTGCCAGGCATTGGTGATTTCACGGTAGGCTAATTCGGGATCGAGTGTTTCACTGCGACGGCGACACAACAGCTCACATTCGTCTTTAGCGGCGTCCATACGCCCCGCTGCTTCGGTCGCTTCAACTAATTTGGTGGCTAACGGTAACAGGTAAAATACGTCAGCAGCCGCATAATCACACTGCTTTTCACTCAGCGGACGAGCAATCCAATCCGTGCGAGATTCGCTTTTATCTAATTCGACGCCTTCAAATTCATTCACCAACATAGCGAAACCGCAAGATAACGAACGGCCAGAAAATGCCGCCAACACCTGAGTATCAATCATCGGTGTAGGCATGAGTTCAAAAGCATTCAAGAACACTTCGAGATCTTCACTCCCGGCATGTAGGTACTTCACTACATTTAAATCTTGCAACAACTCACGGAAAGGCTGCCACTGCGTGATGGGCAAAGGATCAATCAGCGAAAGTTGTTCACCATCATACAGTTGAATCAGGCCCAACTGAGGGTAGTAGGTGCGGGTTCTGACAAACTCTGTATCCAACGCAACATGGGCATGTGTTCGGGCTTGTTCGCAGACCTGCTGCAACGCACTGTCGGTCGTGATCAACTGATAATTCAAAACGTGATTCTCTATTAGTCATTAGTTCTATGGCAAACACAACAACGCCGGTGATAACCGGCGTTGTTGATGATGATTGAGTGACTCCCTCGTTAAGCTATGCTGCGTTTTGCTCGCTAGTCTTAGCTTTAATCTGATCGTCACGCAGTTCCCTGCGCAAAATTTTGCCAACATTCGATTTTGGCAATTCGTCACGGAACTCTACGATTTTCGGTACTTTATACCCTGTTAGGTAGCGGCGGCAATGGGTTAGCAGCTCTTCCTGCGTCAATGAGGCATCTTTTTTTACGACAAACAATTTTACTGTCTCGCCGGAAACCTCATTAGGCACCCCTACAGCAGCAGACTCCAGCACTTTCGCATGTAACGCCACCACATCTTCAATCTCGTTGGGGTAGACGTTAAAACCTGAAACCAGAATCATATCCTTTTTACGATCAACGATGCGCAAGAAGCCTTGTTCATCTAGCGTCGCAATATCACCTGTTGCCAGCCATCCGTCTTTTAATACTTCATCTGTCGCTTCAGGGCGTTGCCAATAGCCTAACATAACTTGTGGCCCGCGCACCCACAGTTCGCCCGGCTCCCCCATAGCAACATCGTGGCCTTCATCATCCACCAACCGAACATCGGTGGAAGGCACGGGTAAACCAATACTGCCACTGTAATGTCTCAAATCATAAGGGTTACCAGTCACGAGCGGCGAACACTCCGTCAAACCATAACCTTCCAGTAAATGTTTCCCGGTCAATTTTTCCCACTTTTCGGCCACTGCTTTTTGTACGGGCATACCGCCCCCCACAGAAAGCCGTAATGTCGAGAAATCTAATTTGGTGAATTCTTCATTATTTAACAACGCATTAAATAACGTATTCACTCCCGTCATCGCCGTGAAGGGATAGCGACTGAGCTCTTTCACCATTCCTGGAATATCACGCGGATTGGTTATCAATAAACTGCGCCCGCCCAATTCGATAAATAATAGGCAGTTCATGGTCAAAGCAAAGATATGATAGAGAGGCAGAGCCGTCACTACCAACTCGTGACCTGGCTGCAACAATGGCGCGTAGGCCGCCTTGGCCTGTTCCAGATTCGATTGCATGTTACGGTGAGTTAACATGGCCCCTTTCGCCACGCCGGTAGTACCGCCGGTGTACTGCAAGAATGCCATATCTGTATTGATCACATCCGGCTTCACATACTGCATCCGCCGACCTTTCTGTAAGGCAGTACGAAATGAAATAGCATCAGGCAAATAGTATTTCGGCACCAAGCGCTTGATATATTTCACCACAAAATTAACCAGAGTCCCTTTCGCGGTCGACAATTGGTCGCCCATCCGAGTCAAAATGACGTGTTTGACTTGGGTCTTAAAGACGATTTTTTCCAATGTATGAGCAAAGTTGGAAACAATAACAATGGCCGCAGCGCCACTATCATTAAGCTGGTGTTCTAATTCTCGCGGGGTATACAAGGGGTTAACATTCACCACAACCATACCGGCGCGCAGAATACCAAACAAAGCGATAGGATATTGCAGCAAGTTAGGCATCATCAACGCGACACGGTCGCCTTTTTGTAACCCCAAGCCTTGCTGTAAATAGGCGGCGAAAGCACGGCTACGCTCTTCCAGCTTACGGAAGGTCATCACCTCTCCCATATTGATGAACGCAGGTTGGTCCGCATAACGCAATGCGGCATTCTCAAACATTTCCACCAAAGAAGAATAGCGATCCGGGTCAATTTCTGCGGGGACATCTGCCGGATACCGCTTTAGCCATACTTTTTCCAAGGTAGCACTCCTGAAATTATTATTAGTCGCCCAAATGGGGAGGCAAACTTATTTACACCAGAACTTTAACAATATTTTAACTCAGCTTACCAGTTTGCTTTTAAACAATTTTGAGGTTGGGATATACATCACTATTTTCTGGCGTTGAAATCATAGAAATAATCAAGCTAAAAAAGAAATCTCAGTAAAATCAACATACTATTTTTATTTTATAATATTAAAGCGTATAAGCTTTTGATTATAAAATCTTTTATACCGATCCTGCGGAGGATAGATGCAAAAAGGGCGCTGAATTCAGCGCCCTTCTGTTAAATACACTTCCGCGCAGGTAACCGGCCCACTACTCCGTGACGATAGTTTGTATCGGTGCTGGCCCCGGATTGTACCAACCGCCCCATCCTGGCCCCCACATGCCAGGATTATGGTAACCCCAAGGACCCATAGTTGGCGGCATCATCACTTGCTGTTCAAGGTGCCAGCGCTTGTAACCCGTAGCATTCATTACCACGAAATCATAAGGTGTCTGGCCAATTTTACCCGCTTCAACACCGGTAATTGGCCCGACAACAGTGACCAGATGCCCACGGAAGTCGACCGGCTCCAGGAAACCATTCACATAAGCAATAACTCGCCCTTGTGAAGGTTCACCCAAAATAGGTCGGGCACCTGAGTCCAAAGGTACACTGGCAATTTCAAGTCGGGTGCGATGTGCTTCGTTGGTGACGTTAATAACAGTTCCGCCAAAGCGCGCTTCCTGACCGATAAATACTTTCGGATCGGTTCGAACCAAATTAAGGTTTTGCTGTGGTGTCGCGGTTGTTCCCTGAATCGCTGGCGGGATCGTGACACAACCGGAAAGTAGCAAAGCGCCCAACCCTAGCCAACCACACATCCATTTACGGCTTCTGTTTCTGGTAGATTGAGTTGTTGATGTCATTATCGCCATAACCTGAGGCTCCTTATCATATCTCTATTCTGGTATTTTAGACTCTAAACAGCATGACAAGTTGCTATCTTCTTAATTATTCAAATTACAGCAGCAACGATAGGTTCTAGCGACCAGGAAGTTTTTTCCAGGTCACTTCATTGCGCAGATATACCGGCTCGGCATTCTCCACACTGACAACCTGCCCATGCGCCCATGATGATAATGCCAGCGGTAACATATCCTCAGCATGGGGCAAGGTTATTTCACCGTCAACCAGCACTACACCGCTGCCGCTAATCAGATCAGGATAAGTTTGCCAACCCGTGCCGACCGTTGACCAAGTACCACTCAATGATTGCGCATGCTCCAGCGCTTGTGCCGGTGTCATCACCGCTTCACTCGCGTCGCCGAGCCACAACCCTTCGTCGTTGCGCTCGAATTCGCCCCAATAAACTTCGCCCATCCGAGCATCTATTGTCGCTAAAACGCGAGATGCACCCGTCAGGCGAAACGCCCCCTGAGCCATGGTTTGCAAGGTAGAAATACCGATCATTGGCAAATCAGCGCCCAATGCCAGCCCTTGGCCAATGCCGATGCCAATTCTTACACCGGTAAAGCTGCCGGGGCCACGACCAAAGGCCAGTGCATCGAGTTGTTGCAGAGACAAGCCCGACTCAGCCAACACTTGCTGTACCATCGGTAAAATTCGTTGGGTATGTTCTCGTGGGCAAAGCTCAAACAAAGCCTGAACCTCACCGTTGTTCCAGAGTGCGACAGAACAAGCTTCTGTTGCGGTATCGATCGCTAAAATTCGCGTGGACATGCCAACCTCGGCAGGAAAAGAAGATGAATTCAACACAGGGCGCGCATGATAGCACACCCCTCCTCGCTTTTCCCTCAATCGCGCTGCTTGAGAAAAGCGATAGCTTTCGCCAAATCACGGGTCCGGGGTGCCGGTGGTAAGCTATTAAGGAACATCGCGCCATAAGGGCGCATTACCAGGCGGTTATCACAGATAACCAGCACGCCGCGATCATCAATATCACGAATCAAACGCCCGACACCTTGCTTGAGGGTAATCACTGCATCGGGTAATTGCACATCATTGAACGGATCGCCGCCACGCAAGCGGCAATCTTCAATGCGCGCTTTCAACAAAGGATCATCCGGTGAGGTAAATGGCAGTTTGTCGATGATAACGCAGGATAAAGCATCACCCCGCACATCCACCCCTTCCCAAAAACTGCTGGTCGCCACCAAAAGCGCATTGCCCGCCGCCACAAATTGCGCCAGAAGCTGCCCTTTGCTGGTTTCCCCTTGCACCAATACCGGCAATGTCATGCTGGCCCGGAACTCTTCAGCCAGGCCGCGCATCATCTGGTGCGAGGTACACAGGAAGAAACAGCGTCCTTTATTGGCATCAATCAAGGGTTTTAGCATCACGGCCAGTTTACGCGCCGCCCCCGGTTCATTGGCGGAAGGCAGATTGCGCGGCACGCACAGCAATGCTTGATTAGCGTAATCAAACGGGCTGGGCAGCAGCAATGTCTTGGCATTGGTCAACCCCAGTCGGGAGGTGAAATGCGACAACTGATCATTCACCGACAGTGTGGCTGAGGTGAAAATCCAGGTGCCGGGTTTTTCTTCGATTAACTCGCGAAAGCGGTCAGAGACTGAGAGTGGCGTTAGCGCCAGAACAAAATGCCGTGAGTTACACTCATACCAATAACTATAGCCGGGCATGGAGACATCTTTTAATCGTTTCAGGCGGTTGCGATACACCGTAGCGCGTTCAAAGGCCGCATCCAGCATGGCGCTGCGCCCCAGAGACAATTTCATGACGTCGTAACACAGCTCCAGTGCATCATCGAGCAACAGCAACGCCCGCTGAATGGCGGGTTGCTCCATCACATCGCGCAGATTACCGCGATAGCCGGGATCCCCCAGAACCAAACGAAAATCTTGCGTGCTTTGTGTCAGGCGGTCAGCACTTTTTTGTAATTGTGCTGAATCACGCACCTCAGTGCGATAGGCAATAATAATGTCTTTTGCCAAATCCATCAGTTGCCTGCTGGTCAGTTGCTGACCGAAATATTGGCTGGCAATATCAGGTATCTGATGGGCTTCATCGAAAATCATCACATCGGCAGTGGGGATAAGTTCCGCAAACCCGCTCTCTTTCACCACCATATCCGCCAGGAATAGATGGTGGTTAACCACCACCACATCAGCATCCATCGCCCGGCGACGGGCTTTGACCACAAAACAATCTTTGTACAACGGGCAATCGCTGCCCAGACAGTTGTCATTGGTGCTGGTGACAAGCGGCCAGACAAAGCTGTCTTCTGCCACTTCACCACAGGTACTGATATCCCCGTCTACGGTTTCTGCTGACCAGCCGCGCAATCGAACTAAATCCACTAATGTTTCACTGGCAAGTTCGCCACCCGCCAGAGATTGCTGTTCCAGTCGCTCCAGACACAGGTAGTTCGAACGGCCTTTGAGTAGCGCCAACTTTCCTTTGTATTGTAGGGCTGTCGCGACCGTAGGCAAGTCGCGGGAATAGAGCTGATCCTGTAATGCTTTGGAGCCAGTGGAGATAATGACTTTGCAATCAGCCCGTAAGGCGGGTGCCAAATAAGCAAATGTTTTACCCGTACCAGTACCGGCCTCAACCACCAGTTGTTGTTTACCATCAATGGATTCGCTGATTGCCGCAGCCATCTGGCGCTGGGACTCACGGGGATTAAAACCTGTAATGGCCTGTGCTAATGCACCATCTGTTGCAAAATCGTCTGTCACGCTTTCTCTTCCGGGCGAAATCAGCGGTGATTATGCCAAGCCTAACGCCTTACGACCACACATTCTCGCGGCGAGCTGTGCTACTCTAATGCGATAACTGACATTGACATTCACACAAGGGAGTGAAAATGAGTATTGAACGCATTAATCCAGAAAAACGTTGGTCAGACGCAGTGGTATTTAACAACACTATCTATTACACCAGCGTACCAGAAAATTTGGATGCCGATGCTACGGCACAAACGGCAAACACCCTGGCAGCGATTGATATGATATTGAATCAGCTTGGTTCAGATAAAAGTCGTATTTTGGATGCCACTATTTTTCTGGCTGATAAGGCCGACTTCGCGGCAATGAATGCGGCGTGGGATGCCTGGGTGGTTGATGGCAGTGCACCTGTACGCTGTACCGTCGAAGCCAAGCTAATGAATCCAAAGTATAAAGTTGAAATCAAAATTATTGCGGCTATTTGATTAGCAGCCAAATTTCCTTGGCTTGTCTCAGACTAATCACAACGTGAATAGGCGGGGAAATGTGCCGAATGGGGCGTAGCGGTGTAAGCCGCCGGAGCGCCCATCGGTGCAGTCGCCCCGCCAGACTCTAGATTAGGATAGCTTTATCATTACCATCCCGGCCAGTAACAAGATCAGACCAATCCAGCCTTTATAGTTCAGGCGCTGATTAAATAAGATCCAACCTGCGGCTACAGTGGCGGCGATACCGAACCCACCCCATAAAGCATAAGCCACTGACAACTCAATACCTTTTACCGCTTGGGCCAGCGCACTGAATGCCCCTAATACTGACAACAGCGATAATATGCCCAGCCATACCCGGCGAAAACCATCTGACATTTTCAGCAAGATATTGGCGATGATTTCCAGGATGACAGCCAAAATCAGAAACGCGATATGATAAAACTCAAGCTGTTGCATGATGCTCACCTGAATTTCGGTTCGGACTGTTTGGTTTCTTCGGCTTACGAGTCCCTGATTTCACTAACATTATGCCACCGACCAAGGTGACTAAACCGGCAATTTTCAATGGCGACAAGCTTTCATCAAACCACAACACACTGAAGACTGTGATAATCAGGATACCAATCCCTTCCCACAGAGCATAGGCCACACCTAAGGCCACTTTCTTCACTGCCAGCGCCAGCATGATATAAGAGCCGGTTATCATAAAATACATCACGATATGCCCGGTCAGCTCACCACTGACACTGGCGTATTTCATTGATAACGTGCCGATAATTTCTGCAACAATCGCTAAACCTAAAAATATCCAATAAATCATCATTCTTCTCCTAACACACAGCTACCCTGGCGATTGCAAAGTGCAGGGAAATATCCCTGTTTTTTTGAACAATCACGGGTAAAACGCACGCTAAGGTCTATTTGTTACGGTTATCCTCACTCGGCACCCTATTCATAGGGAATAGACGTGCGCAGGCCGTAAGAAATAGAAACTCACTTGGCGTATAAATTTTGTTAACTACGGAAGAAGAACGACGCTACAGCTCGCTGCACCAGTGATGCTCACTGGCCAGAATGGCAGACAGGAAGAGTTGACAGGTAGACGGTTTGAAAGTAATTCCATTAATTTTCATCATAATATATCTCTTTTTTTTAGCAACACGCGGTTTAGCTACATTCTTGTATGCAAAACTTAGTGTGATACGCCTAAAACCCTCATCAAATTGGAATAATTAACTGTTGTATTTTTACCACAGTCAATTTTATAAAGCAAACCATCAATTTGGCAAATAGTTTATAAAAAGAGATTACAAAATAATAAGTTAGTTATCCTAAAAAAACAAAACCCCTGCATTGCAGAGGTTTTATCGTGGGCAACGAATGCCTGTATCTCCCATCAGTTCAGGAGGTTAGAGCAACTTATGCGGTAGCACCCGCAACAGCTTGTTTGGCTAATTCAGTAATGCGAGCGTAGTCACCTTTTTCCAAGGCATCAGCAGGAACTAACCATGACCCGCCGATACACAACACACTTTTCAGCGCCAGGTAATCACGATAGTTATTCGGTGTGATACCGCCAGTTGGGCAGAAACGCACTTGAGAGAATGGGCCGCCAATGGCTTGCAAGGCTTTCACGCCGCCGTTAGCTTCTGCCGGGAAGAATTTAAACTCACGCAGGCCATAACTCATGCCCAGCATCAGTTCTGAAACAGTGCTGATCCCTGGGATCAACGGAATAGAGCCTTCAGTCGCTGCTTTGAGAAGTTCATCTGTCAGCCCCGGGCTAATAGCAAATTGAGCACCAGCCTCAACCACGTCAGCCAATTGCTGCGGATTAAGAACAGTCCCCGCGCCAACTATCGCTTCAGGCACTTCTTTAGCAATAGCGCGGATAGCCTCAACAGCACAAGGGGTGCGCAACGTCACTTCCAGCACCCGAACACCACCAGCCACCAGAGCTTTTGCTAATGGTACCGCTTGCTCGAGCTTATTAATCACGATCACCGGGACAACTGGGCCTGCGGTCATGATTTGTTCTGCGCTCGTTTTCCAGCTTTTCATCAGTTGTTATCTCCACTTATGCCGATTGGCATGTACTCACCCGAAGGTGTTAGTTGAAATATGGCAGGCAGAACATGCATTCCTGCTGCTGCCTGCCATAAAGAATCACAATGCGAGCCAGCTAACGGCTCTTTATTATTGCGCCTGGGTGAGGCGCTGTTATCGGGCAATATCCCCGTCATACTTCAAGCTGCAAGTGCGTTGGCTACGCTCAATAACTCGAATTATTTAGGGTATAGTCATAACCTAAATATTTATTCGAACTCATTCCATGAACGACCATCACGAGTGATCATGGCGACAGATGCTACTGGCCCCCATGTCCCGGATTGGTAAGGCTTAGGTGCTTCATTATCAGCAGCCCATGCATCCATGATGGAATCGACCCACTTCCAGGCTTCTTCTACCTCGTCACGGCGTACAAACAGCGCCTGAATACCGCGCATCGTCTCTAACAGCAGACGTTCGTAAGCATCAGCCATATGCTGTTCGTTAAAGGTTTTGGTGAAGCTAAGGTCAAGTTTGGTGGTTTGTAAGCGGTGCTTGTGCTCCAGACCTGGCACTTTATTCAGCACTTCAATTTCGATGCCTTCATCTGGTTGCAGACGAATGGTCAGCTTATTTTGTGGCAGTTGCTGATAAGATTCACGGAACAGGTTCAGCGCAGGGTTTTTAAAGTACACCACCACCTCAGAACATTTGGTCGGCAGGCGTTTACCGGTTCTCAGATAGAACGGCACACCGGCCCAGCGCCAGTCATCAATATCCACACGAATAGACACGAACGTTTCGGTATTACTGCTCTTGTTCGCCCCTTCTTCTTCCAAATAGCCAGGCACTTTATTACCTTGCACAAATCCAGCGGTGTACTGACCACGCACTGTGGTTTCGCGCACATTGGTGTGATCGATACGGCGCAGAGAGCGTAGTACTTTCACCTTTTCATCACGAATACGGTCAGTACTCAAATCTGCTGGCGGTGACATGGCAATCATGGTCAGAATTTGCAGCAAATGGTTTTGAATCATATCGCGCATCTGACCGGCCTGATCAAAATAGCCCCAGCGCCCTTCGATCCCCACTTCTTCTGCCACGGTTATCTGCACATGGTCAATCGTGCGGTTATCCCAGTTGGATGCGAACAGTGAGTTAGCAAAACGCAAAGCCAACAAGTTCAGCACGGTTTCTTTACCGAGATAATGGTCGATGCGGTAAACCTGACACTCGTTGAAATATTCGGCAACCTGATCGTTAATCACCCGTGAGGACGCTAAATCTTTCCCCAATGGTTTTTCCATTACCACCCGCGCAGGCTCTTTATTCAGCCCTGCCTCACCCAAGCCTTTGCAGATTGCACCAAAAGTATTAGGTGGCATGGCAAAATAATTGATAGTTATGCGGTTTTTCTGATCCAACATTTTGCCCAATTTGGCAAAGTGTTTGCTGTCATTGACATCTAAATTACAGAAGTCGAGACGAGAACTGAGTTTTTGCCACAATTCATCATCCAGCTTCTCTTTCATAAAGGTATCGAGGGCTTCCTTTACCACGGCTGTGTACGCATCTTTATCCCAGTCGGCACGACCTACGCCGATAATCCGAGTATCTGGGTGGATGTGACCCGCTTTTTCTAATTGGTAAAGGGAAGGCAACAGTTTCCGGCGAGCCAAGTCTCCCTTAGCGCCGAAAATCACCAGATCACACGCCTGGGCTGCCTGGGCTGTATTAGTTACCGCCATGTTATTCTCCTCGTTGCAGGATATTTGTAATTTTCTTACATTACTAATGTACTCTCTTTGACTATAGCCAGTAAACCCAGATAAAAGTGGGTCAAAAAAGGTCAAAAAACACGCGATAGAGTGGCAAGCCGCGTCAAATCAGGCGGTACAACTTTAAAATGTAATTTTATGACGGTTTTGACAACTATTTACCATTATGAAAATTAGACACAGGTCATATTCTGGTGAAAAAGAGTCACTTCTTACCAGATGCCTCTGCCAACGGGTCCCAGCTCGTAGTATATTTTCATTAAACCGGCATAGATTTCTCCTTTAAATGAAATCGGTAAAACCCATGGGTGATTCTCGATATATGAATACGCTGGAAAATATCCAAAATAATCTGGACCTCCTGAGCAAATCGGAACGGAAAGTCGCCGAGGTAATCCTCGCCTCCCCACAAACGGCCATTCACTCAAGTATTGCCACCCTCGCCAAATTGGCAAACGTGAGCGAACCCACCGTAAACCGCTTTTGCCGTCGATTAGACACCAAAGGTTTTCCTGATTTTAAACTTCATTTGGCACAAAGTCTGGCTAATGGCACACCTTATGTGAATCGAAATGTTGAAGAGGATGATAGTGTATCCGCTTACACGGGGAAAATATTCGAATCGACCATGGCTAGCCTGGATATGGTGAAGAATAATTTAGATATTGCAGCCATTAATCGGGCGGTAGATTTATTGACGCAAGCGAAGAAGATTTCGTTCTTCGGCCTTGGCGCATCTGCTGCCGTGGCCCATGACGCGATGAATAAATTCTTCCGCTTCAATATTCCGGTGATTTATTTCGATGATATCGTTATGCAACGTATGAGTTGTATGAATTCCAGTGAAGGTGATGTCGTGGTATTGATTTCCCACACTGGGCGGACAAAAAGCCTGGTAGAGTTGGCTCACTTAGCTCGTGAAAACGATGCCACTGTGATTGCCATTACCTCACGCGATACTCCGCTGGCCCATGAAGCAACATTACCGCTGCTGCTGGATGTGCCAGAAGATACTGATATGTATATGCCGATGGTGTCACGGATTGCTCAATTGACCTTAATTGATGTGTTAGCAACCGGATTCACGCTGCGTCGCGGTGCTAAATTCAGAGATAACCTGAAACGGGTCAAAGATGCATTGAAAGAATCGCGTTTCGATAAAGGTTCAGCGCGTATCAATAGCGGTGAATAACATTCATGAATCCATAAGCAGAATTCAAACTCGCTTTGTTTTGTGCTAACGCAGCTTCTGTAGTAATAATCTGACATATTATTGGAACATAATTTTCACCATGGCTCCGGTAAATATTATCTGAGTCGATAAGTTAAGATAGCTTGAGTACTTTTTACTATCGGATTTATTATCCGCTGTTTTAACAACACCATGCTTCACCAGTCAACGGAGTAAGAGATGTCCAGACGGCTTAGAAGGACCAAAATTGTTACTACACTGGGGCCAGCTACTGACCGCGACAATAATCTGGAAAAGGTTATTGCAGCAGGTGCTAACGTAGTCCGCATGAATTTTTCCCACGGTAGCGCTGAAGATCATATAAAACGGGCCAATGACGTTCGTAAAATAGCAGCCAAATTGGGCCGACATGTAGCGATTCTTGGCGATCTACAAGGTCCTAAAATCCGTGTATCAACCTTTAAAGAAGGCAAAGTATTCCTTAATATTGGTGATAAATTCCTGCTAGACGCCAATATGGCCAAAGGTGAAGGCGATAAGGAAAAAGTCGGTATCGATTATAAAGGGCTACCTGCTGACGTGGTTCCCGGTGATATCTTGTTGCTGGACGATGGCCGTGTGCAGTTGAAGGTTATTGAAGTTCAGGGCATGAAAGTGTTCACCGAAGTGACTGTCGGCGGCCCGCTCTCCAATAACAAAGGGATTAACAAGTTAGGTGGCGGCCTGTCAGCCGAAGCATTAACTGAAAAAGATAAAGCCGATATTATCACTGCGGCTAAAATTGGCGTGGACTTCCTGGCTGTTTCTTTCCCACGCACCGGTGAAGATTTACATTATGCACGTCGTCTGGCTCGTGATGCAGGTTGTAATGCTAAAATCGTCTCTAAAGTAGAACGTGCAGAAGCCGTTGCCACCGATGAAGCGATGGATGATATCATTCTGGCCTCTGATGTGGTGATGGTAGCTCGTGGTGATTTGGGGGTTGAGATTGGTGACCCTGAGTTGGTCGGTATTCAGAAAAAACTGATCCGCCGCGCTCGTCAGCTCAACCGTGCGGTGATCACTGCGACTCAGATGATGGAGTCGATGATAACCAACCCAATGCCAACCCGTGCTGAAGTGATGGATGTGGCTAACGCGGTGCTGGATGGTACCGATGCGGTGATGTTGTCGGCCGAAACAGCTGCGGGTCAGTATCCGGCTGAAACCGTTGCTGCGATGGCAAAAGTTTGTTTGGGTGCGGAAAAAATCCCCAGTATTAATGTGTCAAAACATCGCCTGGACACGCAATTCGATAATATCGAAGAGGCTATCGCGATGTCGACCATGTATGCGGCAAACCATCTGAAAGGTATCACCGCAATTATTGCTATGACCGAGTCGGGCCGTACTGCACTGATGATGTCCCGTATCAGTTCCGGTCTGCCGATTTTCGCTATGTCGCGTCATGAACATACTTTAAACCTGACTGCCATCTATCGTGGCGTCACTCCGGTATTCTGTGATACTCACACTGACGGCGTGCTGGCGGCAACTGAAGCGGTTAACAGCCTGAAAGATAAAGGTTACTTGTATTCCGGTGATCTAGTTATTGTCACTCAGGGCGATGTCATGGGGACAGTTGGCACCACCAATACCAGCCGCATTCTGCGTGTTGAATGATATGCGTTTGTGTTAGACAAAAAGCAAAAACCCGCTGATCACCTAGCGGGTTTTTTATTCCTTATTTCTCTATTCAATGTACGCTAAGGGTTACAAGTCCTTACGAACATAAGGTTCTATTTCACCTTCTTTGCGGGTTTTCAGCAGTTTTAAAATCCAGGTATATTGTTCTGGGTTCGGCTTAACCAGCAGTTCAACTTCTTCATTCATACGCCGTGCAATATAAGCATCATCCGCATCTGCCAGATCATCCATCGGTGGACGAATATAGATATCAAGGCGATGTTCACGATAATTGTAAACAGGGAACATTGGCACGATAGCCGCACGACAGACTTTCATCAATCGCCCCACTGCCGGTAGCGTGGCCTTATAAGTCGCGAAGAAATCAACAAACTCACTTTGCTCAGGGCCATAGTCCTCATCGGGCAAGTAATACCCCCAGAACCCCTGACGCACGGAACTAATAAAGGGCTTGATACCACTGTCACGCGCATGGATACGGCCACCAAACCGCAAGCGTGCGCTGTTCCATAAATAATCGACAACAGGATTGCGTTGATGATGGAACATACCGGCGACTGGCTTACCCTGCTCAGCGAGCAACATGGCCGGAATATCAATCGACCAGGCATGGGGCACCAACAAAATAACATTGCGCTCCTGTTGTTGCAGTCCATCTAAAATATCCAGTCCATGCCAATGAACCCGCGTCAGCACTTTCTTTGGGTCGCGAAAACACAGTTCCGCCATCATCATTAAGGGTTGTGCCGCGGTTGCAAACATTTGATCAATAATGTGTTCGCGCTCTGCTTCTGGCAGCTCCGGCATACAATAAAGTAAGTTAATGCGAGCGCGGCGACGGGCACTTTTAGCAAACTTTCCGGCAACACGCCCGACTCCGGCCAAGAGTGGATCGCGGAATTTCGGTGGGACATATGCCATTGCGGCCATGGCCCCAGCCCCTAACCACACCCCCCAAAAACGTGGATGTAGAAAAGATTTTTTAAATACCGGAATAAAGCCAGCAGCGTCGTTTTTCTCTTTGTGCATGGGGAACTCTTGGAATGGGCGATAGGATAATAATATACCGCTGGGTATAAACGCGCCGGTAGCCCATAGCTACCGGCATGCGATTAATCCAGTTGCAACTGCGGAATGACCTGTTTGGCAAGCGCCAGATATTCACTGCGGTCTTTACCGCTTAACCCTTCTGAGCGCGGTAACTTGGCGGTCAATGGGTTAACTGCTTGCTGGTTCATCCAAAATTCATAATGCAGATGCGGGCCAGTGGAACGGCCTGTGTTACCTGACAATGCGATGCGATCACCACGTTTTACTTTTTGGCCTGGTTTCACCAGTAACTTCTTCAAATGCATATAACGGGTGGTGTACTGACGGCCATGACGGATAGCAACATAATTTCCCGCCGCCCCGCTGCGCTTAGCAATAACCACTTCACCATCACCCACAGCCAGTACCGGTGTGCCAACTGGCATCGCAAAATCTACCCCTTTGTGCGGTGCAATGCGCCCGGTCACTGGGTTAATTCGGCGCGGGTTGAAGTTGGACGAGACGCGGAATTGTTTCATGGTAGGAAAGCGCATAAAACCACGCGCCAGGCCAGAACCCTGGCGGTCATAGAACTTACCGTCTTCGGCACGGATAGCGTAATAATCCTTACCACCTGAGCGCATTCGCACCCCGACCAGTTGGCTTTGCTCACTGCGGCCATCGAGTATTTCACGGGACATCAACACCGAGAACTGATCACCTTTGCGCAGCTTGGCAAAATCTAACTGCCATTGTAGTGCTTTCGTCACTGCGCGTATTTCTGCGCCAGTCAAACCGGCCTTTTTGGCGCTAGTAACAAAACTGCCATCAAGCCGACCAGTAAGAACGGTATTGGTCCAGTCGCCTTTCTGTAACTCTTTTGTTTCTTTGAAATTATTGCCTACACGATCATAAGTGCGGGTCTCTCGACGAGAAACTTCCCATGTCAGGCGCTGCAAATCACCGGTGTCATTGACCGTCCACGAGATTTGTTGCCCGATCTTCAAATTACGCAAATCACGGTTTTGGGTCGCCAGTAAGGAAACATCCGAGATATCAATGCCATATTGGGTAAGAATGCTGCTCAGGGTATCCCCGGTTGAGACAACATACTCATGGACGCCAGTTTCACTGACATCTTTGGCATCTAATTCGTCTTGCGGGATTTCATCATCAGGAGTTGGCTGATCAATGGGTTCGCTGGCTTCGGGTAATAAAATGCGGGTTTGGCTGGTATCTAATACCACGCTCTTGGCGATTGGCTCATGTTCCGGATGATAAACAAAAGGCCGCCAAACAGCGACGGCCAGTGTCATTACAGTCAACGACCCCAGCATGATACGGTGGGGTCTCGGGAGATTGTTATACGCCAAGGTGATAGTTCGGACTATCTGCTGCACTTATGAGTATCCTTTTAATCTTGCTTCAGGCAGCTCACGTATTGGTTCGACAACTGAGACATAAAGTTCACATAGCTGTCCTTGCCTAATACTATGCCACTCCCCAAAGGATCTAAGGTGCCTGAACGCACGTCTGTTCCTTTGGCGACAGCATTAATGACGGCCGGCCTGAATTGTGGCTCAGCAAAAACGCATACCGCTTTATGCTCAACCAACTGTGTTCGAATTTGATGTAAACGCTGCGCACCAGGTTGAATTTCGGGATTGACTGTAAAATGCCCTAATGGGCTCAAGCCAAAGTGTTTTTCAAAGTAGCCATAAGCATCATGAAAAACGAAGTATCCCTTACCTTGGGCAGGCTTTAGCATAGTAGCAATATTTTTTTCATTTTGCGCTAGTTGATCCTCGAATCGGCGCAGGTTTGCATCTAATTTGTCCTTATTTTGTGGCATAAGTTCCAATAATCTGTCGTGAATAGCAATTGCAGATTGTTTGGCAATAGTTGGGGACAACCAAATGTGCATATTATATTCGCCGTGATGATGCTCATCATGCTGATTATCTTTAGCATGATCATGGTCATGACCGTCGCCTTCCCCTTCATGTTCATCATCTTCATTACCTTTCATCAATAAAGGCATGACAGAAGGTAACTGCGCCAATGCTATCTGTTTATTATCAGCAACTTGTGTTAGTGGTTTCGATAAAAATGCTTCCATTTCCGGCCCAACCCAAATAACCAGGTCAGCGCTGCGTAACCGCTGGACATCTGATGGGCGCAGAGCATAATCGTGCGGTGATGCGCCATCGGGCAATAAGACTTCTGTCGGTAATACGCCATCAGCAATAGCTGAGGCGATAAAACCCAGCGGTCGCACTGATGTAACGACCGCTGCTGAGGCAATATTAAATGGATTGGCAATTAATATTGCACTGGCCAACATTGCGCGCTTTAGCCATTTATTTTTGTGTAACATAATACGAATTCTCGACGTTTCGATGGGTTAAGCGTAATATTATAACATTCAATCGGTTCTGCAAACGTAATCATAATGTCCACTCTGGTAACTCTAAATAAGATATCCGTCACTTTTGGTAGTCGGCGGGTGCTCAATGATATTTCCCTTTCCTTGCGTCCGGGAAGAATTCTTACTCTGCTTGGGCCAAATGGCGCGGGCAAATCAACCTTGGTGCGCGTGGTGTTAGGGCTGATTGCCCCTACCAGCGGCTCGATTATTCGTGAGCCGGGTTTGCGCATCGGCTATGTACCGCAAAAGCTCCATCTGGATACGACATTGCCGCTAACAGTGAGCCGTTTCATGCGGTTGAAACCGGGCGTTAGAAAAGCCGATATTCTGCCAGCTCTAAAACGGGTACATGCTGCTCATCTATTGGATCAGCCAATGCAAAAACTGTCCGGCGGTGAAAACCAGCGGGTACTTTTAGCCCGTGCATTATTGAATCGTCCACAGTTACTGGTGCTGGATGAACCGACGCAAGGCGTTGACGTTAATGGACAACTCGCGTTGTATGATTTAATTGAACAATTACGTAGAGAACTCGGTTGTGCTGTACTGATGGTGTCACATGACCTGCATTTAGTAATGGCTAAAACTGATGAAGTATTATGCCTTAACCAGCATATTTGCTGTTCCGGCGCTCCGGAAGTGGTCTCAACTCATCCTGAGTTTATCGCCATGTTTGGTCAGCGTGGCGCTGAGCAGTTAGCGGTTTATCGTCATCACCATAATCATCGTCATGATTTGCACGGAAAGATTATTTTGAAGAACAGTGGGAGCCGTGGCGCATGATTGAATTATTGTTGCCTGGCTGGTTAGCAGGTGTATTGCTGGCAACGGCAGCTGGGCCTTTGGGATCATTTGTTGTCTGGCGTCGGATGTCCTATTTTGGCGATACCTTAGCGCATGCATCATTGCTAGGTGTTGCATTCGGTTTACTGCTAAATGTGAATCCATTTTATGCTGTCATTGTGATGACCATGTTGCTGGCACTGATTCTGGTATGGTTGGAACGCCGCCCGCAGTTGGCCGTTGATACACTACTCGGGATTATGGCTCACAGTGCATTATCTTTGGGCTTAGTGGTGGTTAGCCTGATGCATAATGTGCGGGTTGATCTCATGGCCTATCTATTTGGCGATCTGCTTTCGGTTACATTGAGTGATATCTGGTTGATAGCCGCAGGAGTGGTGGTGGTGCTCGGGATGTTGTGCTGGCAATGGCGAGCGTTGCTATCAATGACTATCAGCCCGGAACTGGCTCATGTAGATGGTGTTAATTTAGAACGCGTCCGGATGTTGCTGATGCTGGTGACCGCACTGACTATTGGCTTGTCGATGAAGTTTGTTGGCGCACTCATTATTACGTCCTTGCTGATCATTCCTGCCGCCGCTGCACGCCGTTTTGCCCGCACTCCAGAACAAATGGCTGGTATTGCCATTGGTATTGGTATTATTGCCGTGACCGGTGGCTTAACCTTCTCTGCTTTTTATGATACCCCGGCAGGCCCTTCAGTCGTGTTGTGTGCCGCACTGATATTTATCCTAAGTCTGTCACAAAAAGCGCGCGGGTAATAATTGTTAAGTGGGGTTTATATTAATAAACCCCATTCTTAACCACCTCTTCTATTCACCATCACTTCCCATAACCATCAATTCTGCTTTTTATATTTTAATTAGTGTGATCAACCACAAATACAATATATATGCAGTGTAATACCCTGCATAACACTTCAAACATTGAGCAATATATTGATTATGCAGATTCTTAACTCGTCTCTGCATGGGCCTTGTACGCTCTCAATTTACGCCGAATGACTATTCGCGCAGAGGCGACTTATCATGGAAAGAACCACCCCCACAGGTTTACTTCAGCAACCTAAACCCTTCTTTATGATCTTTTTTGTCGAGTTATGGGAGAGATTCGGTTATTACGGTGTACAAGGTATTCTGGCTGTTTTCTTCGTTCAACAGCTTGGGTTCTCGCAAGAACAAGCATTTGTCACTTTTGGTGCTTTTGCTGCGTTGGTTTATGGCCTGATTTCCATCGGTGGATATGTTGGTGACCATCTACTCGGGACTAAGCGCACCATGGTCTTGGGGGCGGTGGTGCTGGCAGCGGGTTATTTCGCCACCGGTTTATCATTGTACCAACCGAACCTGATTTTCTTTGCTTTAGGGACTATTGCTGTGGGGAATGGTTTATTCAAGGCCAACCCAGCCAGCTTATTATCTAAATGTTATCCACCGAAAGATCCTCGGTTGGACGGGGCCTTTACTCTATTCTATATGTCGATCAATATCGGCTCCTTACTGTCACTTTCATTGGCACCTGTTATAGCCGAACGTTTTGGTTATACCGTGACCTATTACTTATGCGGCATTGGTTTGATTTTTGCCCTACTGGTCTACTTCTGCTGCCGCCATATGGTGCGCCACATTGGTTCTGAACCCGACACAAAACCCTTAAATTGGCGCAATCTATTGTTGGTGCTGCTGGGCAGCGCAGTGATGATATGTGTCTGCGCCTGGCTGATGAATCATGTTTTTATTGCCAATTTGGTGCTAATCGCGTTGTCACTGATTGTCGTCTTTATCTTTTTCAGAGAGGCATCGAAGCAGGACCGACTGGGCCGTAACAAGATGTTTGTTGCTTTCATTCTGATGATTGAAGCTATCGTATTTTACGTTTTATATGCACAGATGCCGACTTCACTTAACTTCTTTGCTATCAATAATGTCCATCATGAGATCCTCGGTTTCAGTATCAATCCCGTTAGTTTCCAGGCACTAAACCCATTCTGGGTGGTAGTCGCCAGCCCTATTTTGGCCTCAATCTATACTCGATTGGGTAGCCAAAATCGTGACTTATCCATGCCTGCAAAATTTACTTTAGGCATGTTTTTATGTTCGCTGGGTTTCCTGACTGCGGCGGCGGCCGGAATGTGGTTCGCTGATGCACAAGGTCTAACATCACCTTGGTTTATTGTTCTGGTTTATCTATTCCAGAGCTTGGGGGAATTGATGATAAGCGCCCTCGGCCTGGCGATGGTGGCGGCGTTAGTGCCGCAATATTTAATGGGGTTTATTCTGGGGATGTGGTTCCTGACACAAGCGGCTTCCTTCCTGATTGGCGGCTACGTAGCAACCTTTACCGCGACACCTGAGGGCATGACTGATCCACTTGAAACCTTGCCTATCTACACGGACGTGTTTGGCAAAATTGGTATGGTCACACTGGTGATTGCATTAGTTATGGCGCTACTTATCCCATGGCTTAACCGAATGATTAATTCATCTGCCACGGAGGATGCCGTGGCCTAAGAATCTCACTTATCAGGGCTGACAATAGCGCAGCCCTGCATCAAAGAGGTTTACTCTTCGCGGGTGATACCAAAATGTTTATAAGCGTGATTGGTAGCAATCCGACCGCGCGGAGTGCGCTGAATAAAACCTTGCTGGATTAAATACGGCTCCAGAACATCTTCAATGGTTTCCCGCTCTTCACCAATTGCCGCGGCGAGGTTATCCAGCCCCACCGGCCCCCCCATAAACTTATCGATGACCGCTAGCAAAAGTTTTCGATCCATAAAATCGAATCCTTCAGCATCAACATTCAGCATATCCAGCGCTTTCATCGCCACATCGCCGTTGATAGCCCCATCAGCCCTCACCTCCGCGAAGTCACGCACCCGGCGCAACAAACGGTTGGTGATACGCGGCGTCCCTCTCGAGCGGCGTGCCAACTGGTGCGCGCCTTCCGGGGTTAATTCAAGCCCCAGACACTTGGCACTGCGCGAGACGATATGTTCTAAATCAGCAACTTGATAGAACTCAAGCCGCTGCACAATACCAAAGCGGTCGCGCAGTGGAGAGGTCAGTGAACCGGCTCGTGTAGTCGCACCAATTAAGGTAAACGGCGGTAGATCGAGTTTGATGGAACGTGCAGCTGGGCCTTCACCAATCATTATATCCAGTTGATAATCTTCCATCGCTGGATACAAAATTTCCTCTACCACTGGAGATAATCGGTGAATTTCATCAATAAACAACACATCATGCGGCTCCAGATTGGTCAACATAGCGGCTAAATCGCCCGCTTTTTCCAACACCGGGCCGGAGGTGGTGCGCAAATTGACACCCATTTCATTAGCCACAATATTGGCCAGTGTAGTTTTACCTAAACCCGGAGGGCCAAATATCAGCACATGATCTAACGCATCACCGCGCTGTTTCGCCGCCTGGATGAAGATTTCCATTTGCTCGCGGACATGAGGTTGCCCGACATATTCAGCCAATAGTTTCGGACGGATAGCCCTGTCAATGCTCTCTTCATCACTGATAACACCCGCAGAGATCAGGCGGTCTGCTTCAATCATTTTAGACCCCTACTTCAATCATTATCTACCTCTACCTATAATGCGGCACGCAAAGCATCACGGATCAAGGTTTCACAATCTGCACCCGGTTTAGCTATTTTACTCACCAGACGGCTAGCTTCTTGTGGTTTATAGCCCAAAGCCACCAGCGCAGAAGCGGCTTCCGCTTCGATATCGGCATCTGAGATTTGTGACGAATTGCTGGCAGGCAACTGAATATCACCGGTATTGTTAAACAAGTCACCATTGAGGCCTTTAAATCGGTCTTTCATTTCAACTACTAACCGCTCAGCGGTCTTCTTGCCGACCCCCGGTAATTTCACCAAGGTGGTGATCTCTTCGCGTTCAACTGCGGCCACAAACTGTTGCGCAGACATTCCAGAAAGAATGGCCAGCGCCAGTTTTGGCCCCACACCGTTCACTTTTATTAATTCACGAAACAGTGCTCGTTCCTGCTTATCATTAAAACCGTATAGTAGCTGAGCATCTTCGCGTACCACAAACTGGGTAAAGATAATGGCTTCCTGCCCAATATCTGGCAGCTCATAAAAACAAGTCATAGGTAGTTGGACTTCATAGCCAACACCGTTAGTTTCCAGCAGCACCAAGGGTGGCTGTTTTTCCAGAATGATACCTCTGAGGCGCCCTATCACGTTGACTTTCTCCTCGTTTACCCACATTCGGCTATAAACATAATGGCTGTTTATAGCATAAAAAAGGCTGGATGGATATCCAGCCTACAATAACAGTTAACCTGCTCGCATTAAAATACCAGTCAGCGAAGCCGACCGCGCGCCAATACCATTTGGTCATTGCCTAATCGCAGCGTATTTTGACTAAGATGACAATGGGTTATGGCAATCGCCAGCGCATCGGCAGCATCCGCCTGCGGGTTCGCAGGAAGTTGCAACAGTGAGCGCACCATGTGCTGAACCTGGCTTTTTTCTGCCGCACCTGTGCCTACTACCGTCTGTTTAACCTGACGAGCGGCATATTCGGAAACCGGTAAATTCAGGTTTACCGCCGCAACAATTGCCGCTCCTCGCGCCTGCCCCAGTTTTAAGGCCGAGTCCGGGTTTTTCGCCATAAACACTTGTTCGATTGCAAAAAAATCGGGTTGGAACTGAGTGATAATTTCAGTGACACCTGCATAAATCAACTTCAGGCGAGTAGGCATATCATCAACGACAGTGCGGATGCAGCCACTGCCCAGATAGGTGAGCTGACGACCTTGTTGGCGAATTACGCCATAACCGGTGACACGGGAACCGGGGTCGATGCCTAATACGATCGCCATACCAGTTTATTCACCTTGTTCAGTGCTTCTAATGGCACCGGCCACAAAATGTGGCCAGTGTTATACCCGTCATACTTCAAGCGGCATGTGTGTTGGCAGCCTTACTGCAACTCGAATTATTTAGGCTATTAAAATAGAGCTAAATAGCAGAATAAAAACACACTGACTTACAGTGTTGCTGCCACTTCATCAGAGATTTCGCCATTGTGGTAAACCTCTTGCACATCATCAGAGTCTTCCAACATATCAATCAGACGCAGCAGTTTTGGTGCAGTTTCTGCATCAAGTTCGGCTTTGGTTGATGGAATAAGAGAGACTTCAGCGCCTTCGGCAACCAGACCGGTAGCATCCAGTGCATCTTTCACCGCGCCGAGAGATTCCCAGGCAGTAAACACATCAATAGCGCCATCATCATAGACCACGATATCATCAGCACCCGCTTCCAGTGCTGCATCCATCACCGCATCTTCTTCCAAACCCGGTGCGTAGGAAATAACACCTTTTTTGGTGAATAGATAAGAAACCGAACCATCAGTCCCCAAATTGCCACCGGTTTTGGTGAATGCATGGCGAACTTCAGATACGGTACGGTTACGGTTATCACTTAAGCATTCAACCATTACGGCAGTGCCGCCTGGGCCATAGCCTTCGTAAATGATGGTTTCCATATTGTTATCTTCATCACCCCCCACACCACGGGCAATGGCACGGTTCAGGGTATCGCGCGTCATGTTATTTGACAGCGCTTTATCGATAGCCGCACGTAACCGTGGGTTGGCACCAGGATCACCACCGCCCAGGCGTGCAGCAGTCACCAACTCACGAATAATTTTAGTGAAAATCTTACCGCGCTTGGCATCCTGTGCCGCTTTGCGGTGTTTTGTGTTGGCCCATTTACTATGACCTGCCATAAATAAGTATCTCCAAAATAGCCTAATTATACCCTTCGTTCTTGAAGCCACAGCGGTGTTAGCTGTTCTCATTCACCCGAATCACTGACGAGAGTCAACTCATCGGGATTCGTTCGCTTGCTGCCTGGCTGTAACTTCAATTACTTTGGATATACACGGGAATAAATAACATACTCTTCAATCGCTTGCTGATTACTCCAGGACTTGGTCAATACAGCGGCATCCGCAGCATCTAGCCACTGGTAAGCAAGATGTTCGGTAATCACAACATCCCGCTCTTCGGGTAACGCCAAACAGAACCAATGTTCTTTATTGCGCGTAACACCCGGCGCATAGCGACGGCGCAAATGCACAAAGAGTTCAAATTCCACACAGCGCTGGCAGTCGAACAGTTCCAGATTTTCACCCAGTATATCAATGCCGACTTCTTCCTTTACTTCGCGCTGGGCGGTTTCCAACGGCGTTTCATCACCTTCCAGACTGCCGGTGACCGACTGCCAAAAATCAGGATCATCACGCCGTTGTAACATCAACACCCGGCCACTGTTTCTGGCGTAGATCACCGCCAGTATTGATTCTGGGCGCTTATACCCGTCATCTTTCAAACTGCAAGTGTGTTGGCTTCGCTCAATCATCCGAATCACTTACCGGTGTAAGCTCTCCGGGATTCTCTTGCTTGCCGCCTTCCTGCATCTTGAAATCTATTGGGTATATATAATTCATTACTGATTCTCTTCTACCGAGCTATCAGTGGCCCCTTTCTTCGCTACCACGCTGATAGACAGCTCTTGCAGTGAAGCCGGATTGGCAAAACTTGGCGCATCAGTCATCAGACAAGCCGCAGCCGTGGTTTTCGGGAAGGCAATAACATCACGAATGTTATCAGTGCCGGTCAACAGCATAACCAGACGATCCAAACCAAAAGCCAGGCCCGCATGTGGTGGAGTGCCGAATTTCAATGCGTCCAGCAGGAAGCCAAACTTCTCACGCTGTTCTTCTTCATTGATACCCAGAATACCAAACACCTGTTGCTGCATTTCAGTGCGGTGAATACGCACTGAACCGCCACCCACTTCGTAGCCGTTAATGACCATATCGTAAGCATTGGCGATAGCGGTGGTCGGTGCCGCAGCCAGTTGCTCCGGGCTCATGTCTTTAGGCGCAGTGAACGGATGATGCATGGCAGACAAGCCGCCTTCGCTATCGTCTTCGAACATTGGGAAGTCAACTACCCACAGCGGTGCCCATGAATCCAGTTTGGTCAATGCCAGGTCACGGCCGACTTTTAGACGCAACGCGCCCATCGCATCCGTCACCACTTTAAAGCTGTCAGCACCAAAGAACAGGATATCGCCGCTTTCAGCCTGAGTGCGGGCCAGAATAGCTTCCAGCACCTCAGCACTGAGGAACTTAGCGATGGGGCTTTGTACACCCTCAACGCCAGCAGCACGATCATTAACTTTCAACCATGCCAAGCCTTTCGCACCATAAATACCGACAAACTGACCGTATTCGTCAATTTGCTTACGCGTGACCTGCGCGCCACCCGGTACACGCAATGCTGCGACACGGCCTTTGGCATCATTGGCTGGGCCAGAGAAGACTTTAAACTCGACATCTTTAACTAAATCAGCGACATCCACCAATTCCATTGGGTTGCGTAGATCCGGCTTATCAGAACCATAGCGACGCATAGCTTCGGCAAAGGTCATCACCGGGAAATCGCCGAGATCGACGCCTTTGGTTTCCTGCCACAATTCGCGCACCAGTTTCTCCATCACTTCACGCACTTGGTCGGCGGTCATGAAAGAGGTTTCAACATCGATCTGCGTAAATTCTGGCTGACGGTCAGCTCGTAAATCTTCATCACGGAAGCATTTTACAATCTGATAGTAGCGATCAAAACCAGACATCATCAGCAATTGTTTGAACAACTGTGGTGACTGTGGCAGTGCATAGAACTTACCTTTATGTACACGGCTTGGCACCAGATAGTCACGCGCACCTTCCGGCGTCGCTTTGGTCAGCATCGGGGTTTCAATATCCAGGAAACCGTGACTGTCCATGAAGCGGCGCACAAAGCTGGTAATTTTAGCGCGCGTTTTCAGGCGATCGGCCATCTCAGGGCGACGCAAATCCAGATAGCGATATTTCAGGCGCTGCTCTTCGCTGTTAGTCTGATTTGAGTCCAGTGGCAACGGCTCAGAACGGTTAATGATATTCAATGTATTGGCAAAGATTTCCACTTCACCGGTCGACATATCTTTATTGATTTGGCTGTCAGGACGTGCGCGCACAGTACCGGTAATCTGGATACAGAACTCATTGCGCAGTTCAGAAGCTTGCTCGTAAGCGGCTTTATGGTCGGGATCGAAGAATACCTGAACAATGCCTTCGCGGTCGCGCATATCAATAAAAATCAGGCCACCGAGATCACGACGACGGTTAACCCAACCACAAAGTGTCACTTCTTGGCCAACATGGGACAGATTCAACTGCCCGCAATACTCAGTACGCATACAATATCCTTTTACTCAGCCGATGCCGCACGCGTTATGCACTGCCCGTGCGGCTATTTTCTGATGAGCCCTAATTTGAGCCTCAGCTACTACTGTCTGGTTTACTTTTATTATCTGGTTTGCTGTTACTGCCCGGCTTGAAATCTGTCGCGTACCAACCGGTGCCTTTCAATTGAAAGCCGGCCGCAGAGATAAGTTTCGATAACGCGGGCTGATGACACGCAGGACATTGAGTCAGCGGCGCGTCAGAAAATTTTTGCAATTTCTCTAATCGATGGTTGCAAGCGCTACACACCCTATTTTATCCAAAAACAATCATATATAGGCATAGGTATTTTGGATTAAAGAGTGTTGAAAAAAGGGGGTCATTATAAAGGAAATTCGTGGCGTAGATAAGAGCGAACGCACAGCTCAGGCACGACAAAACCTCTTTCAGTACTGTTTTAACACATCATTTAACAAAATTATCTCCTCACAAGGACGTCCCGATAACATATGTTGGCATAAACTGGTCAGCAGATTAAGTTTATCGTCCAGAATTTCTCCAATGATACCGAGGCATAACACCATGAAACTTGATGCAAAAACCACCGCATTGGTACTGATTGATTTGCAACAGGGAATTTTACCCTTTGCTAAAGGCCCTTACAGTGCAGAGCAGGTCGTCGCGACTAATGCTGGCCTGGCAGAACGCTTTCGTAAGCTAGGTGCTCCTGTGGTTTTCGTGCGCGTGGGTTGGTCAGATTCATTTGCTGAGGCGCTGAAACAACCGGTCGATCAACCCAGCCCAAGTCCGGCCGGTGGTTTACCTGAGTCATGGTGGACTTTCCCGTCAGAGCTTGCAGTTACAGATAGCGATATCAAAGTAATAAAACACCAATGGGGGGCGTTTTACGGTACCGATTTAGATTTACAACTGCGTCGCCGCGGGATCAAAACCATAGTACTAGCGGGAATTGCCACCAATATTGGCGTTGAATCCACCGCCCGCGCCGCCTGGGAGCACGGTTATGAACTCGTGATTGCAGAAGATGGTTGCAGTACTGCCAGCACTGAAATGCAGCAATTCGCGGTTGAAAAAATCTTCCCCCGCATCTCCCGCGTACGCAACAGCACCGAGATCCTTGCAGCTCTGAGCGCATAAGGCTAGATTTGGGCTAACAACACGGCAACGTCAAGTAGGAAGGATATTTGTATATTGGACTGCCGCAATGGCAACACCCAAGCTGGAACCGTTTGGGTATCAAGGACTTGGCTGATTACAGTCGCTACTTTAACTGTGTTGAAGGGAATACTACTTTTTATGCACTGCCACGGCTGGAAATAGTACAGCGCTGGCGCGATATGACGCCCGATAACTTCCGCTTTTGTTTTAAATTTCCGGCGACAATCAGCCATCAAGCGGCTCTGCGTGACTGTGATAAAGATTTGCAGGCTTTTTACCAATGTCTGTCCCCGCTGCATGATCGGATTGGACAATTATGGTTACAGCTACCCGCCGCTTTCGGGCCAAATGAACTCAATCGTTTATGGCAATTTATCGATAAATTGCCGGCGGGTTTCCATTATGGCGTGGAAGTGCGTCACCCAGAATTTTTTGCCAAAGGTGATGCCGAACGCGCGCTCAATCGAGGCTTACACCAGCGAGCAATCAATCGAGTGATGCTTGATAGCCGCCCTATTCATGCGGCAAAGCCTCTAACTGAAGCGGTTCGTGACGCGCAAAGTAAAAAACCGCGCCTTCCTGTGCATGCGATCGTCACCGGCAGTCAGCCATTGGTACGCTTTATTGGTGGTGACCAATTGGCGGATAACCTGGCATTGTTTGCGCCTTGGCTGCAAAAACTGCCGCTATGGGAACAACAGCATCAACCCTATGTTTTTATTCACACACCAGATAACAGCGACTCTCCCCAACAAGCACAAAAGATTTGGCAGCAACTAGCCACAGTGATTGCCACCTTACCCGCAGCCCCAGATTGGCCGGAACAAGATACGCTGTTTTAGCCCTGATTGTTTTTTACCCAAACGCTACACTACCTACAGGTCATGTTTATCCCTGTCTTACAAGTTCATCATTCTAAACACTAAACCGAGTATCAAGAAATGTGATTCCTACCATTTTTCTAGCGACAGTAACACGGTAGGCGGTTATCATTATCTGGCCAGTCTATGTTGGGCAATGGAGTTAAAAATGGTTAGCTCGCTTTATGTGGTGTTGGGCGCACTGTTATTGATCAAGCTTTCATTTGATGTAGTTAAATTGAGAAATCAGTACCGAGTCGCTTATGGCGACGGTGGTTTTTATGAATTACAAACCGCCATCCGTGTACATGGCAACGCTGTGGAATATATTCCTATTGCTGTCATTTTACTCATTATGATGGAAATGAACGGTGCTGAAACATGGATGCTCCATATCTGTGGATTGATGCTGATAGTTGGTCGCCTGCTACATTATTATGGTTTACGTCATCGCGAAATTCGCTGGCGCCGCTCCGGGATGAGCGCCACCTATGTTTCGTTGGTTTTGATGATTATTGCTAATATTTACTACCTGCCTTGGGATCAGATTTTCAGCCTGACCTAATAGGCCTGTTCAGATTATTGCTCGGTTCCCAAACGGAACACAGTTAGTTCGGGCGGCTAATTGCCGCCTTCATGCCAGCCCTTACCTATTGACTATCCACACGCGCTTTATCGCGCTCATTTATTCTGTTTTCTGTTATAATATGCGCCTTTAATTTCTTGCTCATTTCTTACTTAGTCAATGACAGCCATGCCAAAACGCGAAACGCAATCTCTACATGATACGCAGCAGCAGCCTGGGCCAACAGCGCCACAGCGCGATAGCCTGTTTGCTGCCCCTATTGCCAAGTTGGGTGACTGGACTTTCGACGAAAAGGTCGCTGAAGTCTTCCCTGATATGATAAGCCGATCGGTGCCCGGCTATTCCAACATCATCTCGATGATAGGCATGCTGGCTGAGCGTTTTGTGCAACCCAATAGCCAGATTTACGATCTTGGCTGCTCACTCGGTGCGGCAACACTGTCAATGCGGCGTAATATCAAAGTCGAAGGCTGTAAAATCATTGCCGTGGATAACTCACCGGCGATGGTTGAACGCTGCCGCCGTCATATAGATGCCTTCCGGGCAGAAACGCCAGTGGACGTGGTGGAGTCTGATATTTTGGATATCCAGCTTGAGAATGCCTCAATGGTGGTGCTTAACTTCACGTTGCAATTCCTTGAGCCAGCGGATCGCCAGCGGTTGCTCAATCAGGTATACCAAGGGCTACGCCCAGGTGGTGCCTTGGTGCTGTCAGAGAAATTCAACTTTGAAGATAATGATGTTGGCGAATTACTGTTCAATATGCATCATGATTTTAAGCGTGCGAATGGCTATAGCGAGCTGGAAATCAGTCAAAAACGTAGCATGTTAGAGAATGTCATGCTGACGGATTCGGTTGAAACCCATAAAAAGCGTCTGCATCAGGCCGGTTTCGAACACGCTGAAGTGTGGTTCCAATGTTTTAATTTTGGTTCGTTAATTGCCCTGAAAGCGGGAGAGGCTCAATGATTGAATTTGGCGATTTTTACCGGCTGATTGCCAAAGGCCCGCTAAGCCCATGGCTAGATACCCTGCCCGCTCAGCTCAGTGCCTGGCGGCGCGAATCATTACACGGTAAGTTTAAAACATGGTTTAACGCTGTTGAGCACTTGCCGCAGCTCACACCAACCTCGCTGGATTTACGCGAAGGTGTGCGGGCAGAGATGACTCCGCCGATTTCAGCGGGGCAACGTGAAGGGATGGAAAACATGTTGCGCGCCCTGATGCCCTGGCGCAAAGGCCCCTTCTCTTTGTACGGGTTAGATATTGACACTGAATGGCGTTCCGACTGGAAATGGCAGCGAGTTTTGCCGCACGTCAGTCCACTAGCAGGTCGCACTATTCTGGATGTCGGGTGTGGCAGCGGGTATCACTTATGGCGCATGATTGGTGAAGGTGCACATTTGGCGGTGGGAATCGACCCAATGCAGCTATTTTTATGCCAGTTTGAAGCTATTCGTAAATTGCTCGGGGGTGACCAGCGAGCCCATGTGTTGCCATTAGGTATTGAACAACTGCCGGAGCTGGCGGCCTTTGATACTGTATTCTCAATGGGCGTACTGTATCATCGTCGCTCACCGTTGGATCACCTCTATCAACTTAAAAATCAGTTGGTTAACGAGGGAGAGCTGGTGCTTGAGACATTAGTGGTCGAAGGTGATAGCCAGCAGGTATTAGTGCCCGGTGATCGTTATGCTCAGATGCGGAATGTGTATTTTATTCCCTCGGCCCCAGCCCTGAAAGCCTGGTTGGAAAAATGCGGGTTTGTCGATGTCAGAATTGCCGATATGGCCGTGACCACCACCGATGAGCAACGCCGTACCGATTGGATGACCAGTGAGTCATTAGCTGAATTCCTCGATCCGAACGATCCAACCAAAACTGTTGAAGGTTATCCGGCCCCACTCCGAGCAGTACTCATCGCCCGTAAACCATAAAAAAACCCCGGTCTGATTGGCCGGGGTATTGACAACTTTATCACTGCAAATGCGCAAATCTAAGCAGATTGCGGTAACGGCGCGCCCATCACCAACAAACTTTTCATGGCTTCAACTACTTCACCGTCTACACAATAATGAGCAAACTCATCGACATCACTGTCGGCGCACATTGTCACACCCGCTTTGCGGTATTTCATCGTTGACGGCACAGTTCTGCCAGCAGAGCTGTGAAGCTCCCGAATACCGGCATCAATAAATTTCTGCATATTCGTGAGACGAACCCCCGCCCCGGCCATGATAATCGGTCCTTGACCCTGAGTGGCGGCAACTAAATCTTTCAATAATGCCAGCCCCAACTCAGCATTCTGTTGCTGACCTGAGGTTAAAATTCGCGCCACATTCAGATCCGCTAATTGCTGTAACGCAATCATTGGGTTCTGACACATATCAAATGCCCGATGGAAAGTGACCGCCAATGAACCACTAACAGACATAATTTCTCGCATCCGGCGCATATCAATGTGACCATCAATATCCAGCACGCCCACGACCACCCCGGCAAACCCCATATCACGGATTCTGGCAATATCATTTTTAATGATGGCGAAATCATTGTCGCTGTAGCAAAAATCCCCCCCACGCGGGCGGACGATAGGATGCACGGGAATGGTAACCGTCTCTCTGGCCTGCATTAATGCACCGATACTCGGCGTTAATCCCCCTTCGGACTGACCGCAGCATAATTCAATCCGGTCGGCTCCTGCCTTTTCTGCTATTTGCGCGCAATCCACGCTATAGCAACAAATTTCCAATTTAGTCATTCTCTCCCCCGTTTGACGGATGCCACTGCGGCAGTAATACCCTATGACTTCTCAGCATATAAATATCGGCTTAATAGTTAATCGACTAAATAACAGGCTAAATAATGTCTCACACTAAAAAAGCGTTAATCAAGCACACTGAAGCATTTACTATGGCACTCATTTTGATTCCATGAGTAGACGCCAGTCACAGTGATAACCATAAGTGATAGTCGGTATCGAAATAAATAACCCATAGACGTTAGCCATTGCGCTCACTATCCACAATTTGTCGCAAAGTATAAGGGTGAAACTTAATGGTTATCTCACCATCACTCACTGCAAATGTTGGATTAGCCAAGCGCTCATGCTCGCCTTGTGGAGAACTAAACTTAGTCGTAACCCCCTCTGGCAGGGTAGTCGGTAATAAGGCGCGTGCCCGCTGCATCAAGGTTTGTGGGTCACCCGGTAGCACCAATTCAACATGTTCCCACCCTTCATGGGGATAATATGTTTTCCCCGGATAAGGTAATTCCACGCAATCTATTTGCCATGGCCCAACAACAAGTGGCGGCGTTAAATCGAACAGGCAAATAGCTCGGCCATTAATTTGTGTTTCGGACATCAAATTGCCACATTGCTGTAAACCACTGCGCCAGCGTTGTGCCGTTTGTGTTTGGTGACACCGCAATGAAATATGGTCAGCACTGAATTGCGTCAAATCCAGATTTAATTTAGCCGCGAAAACAACCAGCTTTTGTGCAAAATAGGGCAAGTCTGTTAATAAGTCCGATAATTCGACGATATCTTTCAGGCTGCTCATTTTATTCTCCTGTTAACTGTTATTTCCGGTATTGAAGCGGCCATAATCTACAGTTATTAGTTCTAATCAGCCATATTTAATCTATACCCGTCATACTTCAAGCTACATGTGCGTTGGCGGCTCTCGCTCACTCGAATTATCCAGGGTATACACACACAAAATCCGCTATTCCATTTATGACAGTAACCACTGGCCTGATGCTGACGTCGGGGGCCAAATATGGTATAAATCCTGCCAGCTTGTGACTCACGCTCAGCCAAACCTTCCCGCTGCTGGCGTGACAGTTTTTTTGGCCCCGTTTGAATTAACTGGCACAGAGATGCTCGTGTGCGTCATTAATATGTTTTTTGTGCGTAATTAAGGTAACCCGGTGAATATTCAGGCTCTTCTCTCAGATAAAGTCAGCCAGGCGCTGATTGCAGCAGGTGCTCCAGCAGGCAGCGAACCTCAGGTTCGCCAATCTGCCAAAGCTCAATTTGGCGATTATCAAGCTAACGGTGTGATGGCCATTGCCAAAAAACTTGGCATGCAGCCCCGACAACTGGCAGAAAAAGTCATTGAACTGCTCGATCTTGACGGTATTGCCAGCAAAGTCGAAATTGCAGGCCCCGGCTTTATCAATATCTTCCTTGATCGTCAATGGGTTGCCAGCAAGGTAGAAGAAGCGCTGAAAGCCCCTAAACTGGGCGTTCAGCCAGTTGAGCCACAAACCATTGTGGTTGACTACTCTGCGCCTAATGTGGCTAAACAGATGCATGTTGGTCACTTGCGTTCGACCATCATCGGTGATGCAGCGGTACGGACTTTAGAGTTTCTCGGCCACAATGTTATTCGTGCCAACCACGTCGGCGACTGGGGCACCCAGTTCGGTATGCTGATTGCTTATCTGGAAAAAATGCAAAACGAAAATGCCAGCGACATGGGCTTATCGGATTTGGAGCTTTTCTATCAGCAAGCCAAGAAAACCTATGATGAAGATGAAGAATTTGCCAAGCGTGCCCGCGCTTATGTGGTGAAACTGCAAAGCGGTGACGAATATTGCCGTCAGATGTGGCGTAAATTGGTGGATATCACCATGGCGCAGAACCAGATTGCTTACGACCGCCTGAATGTCACCCTGACCAAAGACGATGTGATGGGTGAAAGCCTGTATAACACCATGTTGCCTGAGATTGTGGCTGACCTGAAAGCCAAAGGGCTGGCAGTGGAAAGCGAAGGTGCAACCGTTGTCTATCTGGATGAATACAAAAATAAAGATGGCGAACCTATGGGCGTCATTATCCAGAAAAAAGATGGTGGCTATCTCTACACCACCACCGACATCGCCTGTGCCAAATACCGTTACGAAACACTAGGTGCAGACCGCGTGTTGTATTACATCGACAGTCGCCAGCACCAGCATCTGATGCAGGCCTGGACTATCGTGCGTAAAGCCGGTTATGTGCCAGAATCTGTTCCATTAGAGCATCATATGTTTGGCATGATGCTGGGCAAAGATGGCAAACCATTTAAAACCCGCTCCGGCGGTACAGTCAAACTTTCCGATTTGCTGGATGAAGCCATCGAGCGTGCGGGTAAGCTGATTGCCGAGAAAAACCCAGATATGCCTGCGGATGAACTCAAGCAAGTGGTTGAAGCTGTGGGTATTGGTGCCGTGAAGTATGCCGACCTGTCAAAAAGCCGTACCACTGACTATATCTTTGACTGGGATAACATGCTGGCACTGGATGGTAATACTGCGCCTTACATGCAATATGCCTATACCCGTGTGGTTTCAGTATTTAAGCGCGCTGGTATTGATGAAAGTAACCTGACCTTGCCGTTAGTGATTACAGAAGACCGCGAAGCTGCACTGGCTACCCGCTTGTTGCAGTTTGAAGAGGTCATCACTACCGTGGCCCGTGAAGGGACACCGCATGTGATGTGTTCTTATCTGTATGACCTGGCTGGTCTGTTCTCCAGCTTCTATGAGCATTGCCAAATCCTGAATGCGGATAGCGAAGAGAGCCGTCAGAGCCGCCTGAAACTGGCCATGCTAACAGCAAAAACCCTGAAACAAGGGCTGGATACTTTAGGTATTCAAACGGTTGAACGGATGTAGTCCGTAAAAAAGGCCCCTCGGGGCCTTAGAAATGGTCAATACTCAAAAAACCTGCCCTTAGTTGGTTTTTGGCAATTCAGAACCATCCTCGGTATAAATTTTGTGATCCACAATTCCGCCTACAGATTTATCCTCATGTGAGCTGTTATGGGGATTATAAATAAAGGGGGTTTTACCTGCTATTGCATCACTTCCGACACCAGTCGCCATCCCCAATGCGGTCGGCGAAAGATTAAAGCCACCGCCACCTTGGTGATAACTATTATTAATATTGCTCAACTCCAGTCCATTAATATCTCGGGTGACCGTTTGATACCGACTACTTATTTGTGCGCCATGCAGTTTAGTCGCTCCTTTCACCGCAATCACGACATCGCTCAGACCAAAAATACCGGATTGCTCAGCAACCGCATCATTATTCACGATTTGAACATCTAGCTTCGCCCGACCTTGTATACCCGCAGGGTCAGTTATTGCCCCTTTAAATTTGTCTCCCATAAAACGGGCCGTTTTATCGGCAAAATTACGAGATTGAGTTTCAGAAGACAATGTTGGCAGTTGTACGTTATTGTTTTCTTTATTAAAACTAACTCCCCCCATGGTATCTTTTGGCGATGATTTTTGGTTATACATCAACTCACTTTTTTTAATACCTGAATTTAATGCATTTTTAATATCTTTCTCAAATCTTTTGGTACCGATTTTCGATATTTTAGAGACTACACTACTGCCTTTATCATTGGTATGACTCAGAGCAAATTCAACATCCACTTTAACGCTATCTTCTTTACTTTTAAGACTCTCGATATGTAGATCACCACCCACAATAATCTCTGCCTTGTCAGTATCAACACGTGCACCTTTCATTACCGTATCTTTGTGGGTGTTCAGAATGAATTTATCAGCTTCAATAATACGCGTATTTTGATGCTTAATGACATCTTGCATACCCACCATCACTTTTGCACCACTACCCGCATAATGGCTTTTACTGACACCGCCACTTTCACCCGAAGTCCGTTTCAGTACTAAGTCCAAATTAGCCCCGAAATTCCAATTTTCCTTAGGTAATTCACTACGCGCAGATTCGAAAAACACCCCACCATTAGGCGTTTTAATATCCACTATGGCGGCGTTAATCTGTTGACCTTCCATGTGAATGGCTTGATTGCTGTTGCTGCCTGACTGAATAGAAACAGTTTTACGGCTATAAATCTCCCCTCCCTGACGATCAGAAATAGACTGATTCACTTTATCGTACCCACCGCCACCGCCAATAAAACCTTCATTGGATGAATTGCTTCCAGAATGGGTTTTCTTGCCCCCTAAACGAAAATCAGCAAAAGCTTTATCATTAATATCGACACTCCCAGACACTGATGCCAGCATATTAACTTTACCTTGCGCCACTAAATGAACGTCAGCTAACCGGGCATCCTCACTGCCGACCTGAACACCTTTCATAGTAAGCTCGGCTCCCGCCTCAAGCCGTAGATCGCCTCGTGTGGTTATTTTACTGATTCCGGCATTCGTGCTATTACTCTCCCCTTCTTGATGCTCACCGCCCCCTGCCAGACGAAAATTCTTACTACTATCTGAGGATTTCGACATACCGACACTCAGTTTTCCGTTATCTGAAGTTTTTATATTACTGCTACGTGTGCTATCTTGAACCTGGTCAAAATACAGATTATTACCCGCCTTAATATCAACATTCCCTTCTCCACCATTAATTTGCGTGGCATAGTAATAGGCATCGCCCAAGGTTCGAATATTAATGCCTTGCTTAGCTTTAATATTAGGGAATAACATCTGTTCAGTGTAGCTGTCTCCCTGACTGGTTTCAGCTTTGGCAGCTAAAGCCACCTTTATATCTTTACCAGTCGTGGTTGAGACACGAACACTCGCCTCACCCTTTTCTTGCTGGGAGGTCTCTTCTTTGCTATTGACCGCCGCACGACTGAAATGACGCGCTGCACTCAATTTCATTACTCCATCCTTAGCCTGATATTGCGTGCCTTCATCCAGCACATCTTTTGTGGCTTCAACCTTAATATCTTGTGCCTTGATGGACGTCACCAGAGCGAGCAAATTATTATTAGAGGTCTTGGTATTACTACCTGATGCGGTAATATCTACCCCTAAGTTGGGGTCGGTAACGCCTTTCTGGCTACCCACACCGCCAATAATATCAAGTGCATTGGTCGGATTATTTATTGCTTTCTCTATTGGCCGGGTAAATCCTTTGTAATTAATATTAAAACCAAATCCAGCATCAACTTGTAATTTCTTATTATTTGAAATGTCAACATTATGACTTGCCATATTATTGATATTAACTGCTCGGGTATAATAATTCTTAGCAACTTGATGCTGTGCCCCCTGCTGAGTGATATCACCGTCTGCATCAATATTAAGGTTGCCGTTGATATTAGTTTTTACCACAAGATTATTTTCAATATCACTATGACTTTCGCTGTCGATATGCGTGTATTGCGCACCACTGCCAAATTTATCTATCCCTGCGGTATAATAGAATCCGCCACTGTTTTCAACCCGATTTTTATTGATCACCGCACGATTTTTCGCTGTAAAGAAACCCACATTTTTAGATGTTTTTAATTTAAAATCCCCCTCGGTGGTATTTATAGCGGTGCCAAAGAAAGTAACATTATCGTCTGCCTGGATATTAATATCCCCCCCCTCCAGGGTAGCAATCTGATTTTCAGTTAGCTGACTATTTTCACTGTCTTTTTGATGCTTAACCAGAAAACCGGCACGATACTGTTTATCACCTGATTCTTTTGCAAACCACTCCAGACTGAGACGGGTTTTTTCCTCATCTATTTTCTGTTGTTGGCGAGCAGCCTGTACATTAACTTTACCATTAGAGCTGATGTTCAAAGCTCCACCTGCGTTGACTTGACTGCCATCGATATAAGTATTTTTACCGCTGTGCAAATCAAGGGTGCCACCCGACTGTAATTTGCTATCAATAAATTTTTCATACTTATTATCTACCGCCTGGCTACTGCCGGTAATATCAAATATCACGCCGGTTTTCTTATCTCGAGTAAAACTACGTTTATTAAGCATACCATTAATGGTCAGATCACCTTTAGCTGATAAAATTCCTTTATTTAATGCCTTTATAGTACTGCCACGAATCTCTATATCTTTACCGGAATTGACATAAACTGAATTACCTGTCAATTCTGATTGATTAGCAATGTAATGGTACTGGTCTTTATTATCCTTTTCTGAGCCGGCAATACCTAAATGCTGAGTATAATCCAACCGATCTACTCGCGATTCAAGCATATTTGCCACACCAATATACACCCCATTCTGACCCTCTATTGATAGCCCACCCTCTGCCCATATTTGTGCACCATGAGAATAAATCGTTTTTTTAGACTCTATGTTTATATCGCCATTTGATCTAATATGAAGCGGTTTAAAAGTTTCTTTGAGTATATCATAATTATCATGGCCAGTTTTCGCATCATCACCCCAGTGCGAATATTCAATACGATTTATTTCCTTATCTATTCCAGCCATACCATTCAAGTGAATATCGCCTTGTGAAAATAATGTCATATTTTTATCTGAATGAATTACAACCCCTTTCAAGTTTATTTTCTCTCTTCCATTTAATTTAATATCCCCATAACTAGAAACAGTGCTATAAGAGGGTATATTTTTCTCTAATTTGGTTGACTGTTTTGTGCCTACTACGCCAAAGAATTGCTTCTTGGGTTCATATTCTAATACAACATCAGAACGTTCTATCAGGTCTCCATCAATATTGATTTTATCTGCCGACATATAAACATTGTCACTGCTTTTAATATAAACTGCTGCCAAATCAATATTATTACTGGCTAATAGTTGAATGTTTCCGCCTGAAATATCGGCATTATCAATGTAATTATCTGAACGAATATTGAATCTTTCTTTTTCATCGGCGGCCAATGTTCGGGTAATATCAAGATTATTACCCGATAAGATAATATTTTCCGCCCCACTGAGTCGCTGAGTTTCTTTACCCATGCTTCTTAAACGCACGGTTCCTTTGGCATCCACATTAATTAACTCCTGCCCGAACACATGGCTAAATAAATTAACATTATTGTCTTTACGTGTATCTATTATATTAATACGATTAGCGGCAATGCTCCCCAAATAATAACCATCGATGGTTTTTACCAGACTATCACTCAAGTTTGATTTTAGTAACCGCCCGGTATCAATCCCAACCTCATTTTGACCGACAATAAATGATAACTTGTCTTTAACAAGAACATCGCCATCAACATTAATGACCGGGGCGATAAGTGTCAGGACATCAGCTACATGAGTATTTTTATCCGTATTCTCAATGTTCAATATCGCAGAGCTACCCTTGGTCGACATACTGAGTACTTTACCATCATCGATAACCGCAGCCCCTACCGCCAATGTGACATTTTCAAATCCTGGAGCAAAACTACAGCCATTACAAATAACACCATTTGCATTCACTAAAATATAATCTGCTGGCATACCAATAATTTGTTGATGACCATTTAATGTTGATGTATTACTCCCTACCACTTCATTTAAAATGACGCTAGCTGGGTTTCCGGTTAAATTCGGGTTAGCTCTAGCTGATATCATTCCTTCAAATACTTTAAATTGTGAATTATTAAATATAACTCCACGTTGATCAACATTAAACTCTTGATATTGATTATGGGATAACCCTACAACTGAAGGAGCTACAATGTTAATTAGCGGAACATCATAAATAGTCGAAGATATTTCGGGCCGATGTGCGCTATCTCCAGCGGCTTCTATTCCAGCAGCATAAGCCATTGTCGCTGGTGTAAGAATCAATGACAATAGTGTGGTTAACTTTCCCGCAGGAGAAAGTTTGAATTTATTTTTTCTCATCAAAACATCCTTATTAAATATATTTAGTTTGAATAGGAATATAATCCAAATAAATTAGCGTTGTAGGTAGCAAGCGATTTTTTAACAGCATTACACCAGATCTTAAAATAAAGATTATTAATCCAAATAGATTTACTCAAGTACCAACTAATCACTCTGACATTTTAAGTGTCAAGGTATAAATTAGAATGTATAAGAAATCCGACCTAACAACTGTATCGGTTCGTTTTGTTTATTACTGTCTGAAATCCACCAACCGCGGCTAGCCTCCAGATCAAATAATATTTTTTGGTAACGCACTGTAATACCTGTACTTATGCCGCTATTACTTTGCCAACCTTGTTTATTTTCATGTTTTAATACCTGCCCGGCGTCAATACCTACACGGGGAGTAAGCAGTACATTATCTACAGAAAGATCGCGGGATAAAGTATTTTTCACATACCAGCCGTTATTCGCAGATTGTGAACTGCGACTAAAACCTCGAATGGCATTACGCTCGGTCAAATTTATCCACTCCGCGCCAGGAGATTTATTTTTACTGTATTGCCCGACAAACACATGATTGAATTGGTATACAGAATTAAATAATACAAAGTTACGATTAAAATTAACCATTGCATTGGCAGTAGTGAACTGCCCATCGGCATAATGTATGCGTTTACTTGCATTTATTTTATCAGCAGCAAACCAGGGCAGCCCTCTTTTTACTTTTACGTTAACATTCATTGAACCATTAGGGATTACACGGTATTGATTAATAGCTAATTCAATAGCGCTCAGCCTATGACTGTTAATATTTATTTTTGTATCGTACACATAGTTATTAATTTGTTTATGTTCTAACTGCCCACTGATGCTATTGATCGTTTTCTGATTACGATGAAATGTGTAATCAGCGCGAAAATTATATTGTTGTGAATAACCATTAAAATTAACAACCCTATAGGTAAGTTTCTCATAACGTCGATATTCTGTATGATGAGCAAGAGCACTGAGCGTCAGTGCGCCATAAGGGACGGAGTAGTAAATACCAGCACTGTGCTTATAGCGTCTCTTGCCGTTTTCCAATGTTTTATTGAAATTAATATTGACCAGATCAGAGATACCTAATGGACTATCCAGTGTTAGTACTGTTTTTGCCTGCCATTCATCAGAATTTTTATAACCATAATTATCAATAGAAGCCCATAAGCTCCAGGGTTTAGCATTATTATTATTATTAATTCTAATAGTTGACATCCCCGTCAGAGTACCTGGTAATACATCCACCCTGACTTTATTCGACCTCAGTCGATTAGCTTGGTCAATACCCTGATCAAGCTCGGAAATATTTAGCGGTTTATCAAGCATATTAGGGAAAAGGAAATAGGGGTTAGCTTGTCTGTCCCCCCCTTCAATTTTTTCAACTATCCCTTCGGTGATATTGATCCCTAATTGCCCCGCAGTATTTAAGGGAATAAAACTCACTCTGGCAGCTAAATAACCTTTATCCAGATATAACCTGGTAATTTTCTTGGCTAAAGTATTAAGATCATTGCTACTGATACAGTAATTAATAAGGTCGTTTAATTTGTCAAGTTCTCTTGTTGTTAATAATGTATGCCCTTGTAGAAAAATCGCTGTTATTGGTAAACAGTTCTTCTCTGGGAAATCCCTATCATCAGTTTCTTTAGCCATCAGACGAAAAAAATATTTATCAGACTTATAAAACTGTTGGTGGTATTCACTAATGTCAGATTGCTGTGTAGTTCCATTGCTCAATGGTCTTTTACTCTCATCAGGTTGCGTCGCCCAAACCACATTACTGAACAATAAAATAATTATATATTTACACTTAATCATAAGATTCACTTATTATAACATCGTTAAATTTATAGCAATCATCTGGTATGAAATATCGATAGATTTAAGTTCCAAGGTAATAGAACATCAAGCTAAAATCTGATTACTAAATACATGCGTTTAAAATACATGCTTTAAAAAAACAAAAAACCCAACGATAAGGGAGTTAAATTATAAATAATGAATAGTAAAGAAATAAATTAAATTAATATTATTTTATTAAATATAAATGAGTATCTCTTTAAATATTTGAGGGGGATGTTGTTTTTATATGTAAAAAAACCCGAACTTATCGGGTTTAGTTATATACTATTTGTTGTTGTCATAAAAATAGATTAATGATAGCTATCAATTTGTTCGACGAGCAAAATCGCGCAATTTAAATCCAAGCAAAGCAAGCACTGCAAAGTAGGCAATCACCCCCGCAGTCACAACAGCTGAAAGCCGTAGCAGGCGATAAGCCATCCCCCCGACATCCCAGTCCGGCATGACCCACAATAACCCTAGCAACACCACTGACATCACCACCACACCAATCACTAATTTAGTCAGGAACACCGCCCAACCTGGTTGCGGCTGAAAAATCTTCTGCTTACGTAACTGCCAATATAACAAGCTCGCATTCAGACAAGCCCCTAAACCAATCGACAGTGATAAACCGGCATGCTTAAGTGGCCCGATGAAAATCAGGTTCATCACTTGAGTGATTATCAGCGTAATAATGGCGATTTTGACCGGTGTTTTTATGTTCTGACGTGAGTAAAAACCTGGGGCCAGTACTTTTACAACAATCAACCCCATCAATCCGACTGAATAGGCCACCAGCGCACGTTGTGTCATCAGTGCATCAAACGCACTGAATTTCCCGTATTGGAATAATGAGACAACTAATGGTTTGGCTAAAATGCCCAAAGCCACCGCACTTGGCAATGCCAGCAGGAAACACAGACGCAAACCCCAATCCATCAATTTAGAATATTCATCATGATTGCCACTGGAGAAGCTTTTTGCCAGTGAAGGCAACAAGATAGTCCCCAATGCCACCCCCAACACACCGGAAGGAAACTCCATCAAGCGGTCAGCGTAATACATCCATGACACCGAGCCTGAGACCAGGAATGATGCAAAAATGGTATTGATAATCAGGGAGATTTGGCTCACTGACACACCAAGAATAGCTGGCCCCATTTGGCGCATCACTCGCCAGACACCGGCATCTCGCAGCGATAACCGAGGCAATACCAACATACCTATCTTTTTCAGATGAGGAAGCTGATAGCCCAATTGCAGTATGCCCCCGACCACCACCGCCCAAGCCAGTGCCATGACCGGTGGATTGAAGTAAGGTGCAGCGAAGAGTGCAAAACCTATCATGCTGATATTCAGAAAGGTCGGAGCAAACGCCGGAATTGAAAAGCGGTTCCAGGTATTCAGAATCGCCCCCACCAACGATGCTAACGAAATCAGCAAGATATAAGGGAATGTCACCCGCAGTAATGCCGAAGTTAGGGCAAATTTGTCGGGTGTATCGGTGAAGCCGGGTGCAGTAATAAAAATGACCCAAGGTGCAGCCAGCATCCCCAATACTGTCACCACAGCCAGAATAAGCGTTAATAAACCGGAGACATAGGCAACAAATGTCCGGGTGGCTTCCTCCCCTTGCTGGCTTTTATATTCGGCCAGAATCGGTACAAAAGCCTGTGAAAAAGCCCCTTCAGCGAAGATACGCCGTAATAAATTAGGTAATTTGAATGCGACAAAAAAGGCATCCGTTGCCATACCGGCACCAAAAACCCGCGCGACAATCGCATCGCGAGCAAAGCCCAACACGCGGGAAAACATGGTCATTGAACTGACAGCTGCCAGTGATTTCAGTAGATTCATAGGTTTTCTGATCTGTTTTCCGATCTGTATTTGCAAAATACGCTGTAAATATCAACGCCTGCTTTAAGCAGGCGTTGCTTCTACCACCAGGATCATCACGATTGAGATGAACTTGGTATTGTATCAGTACTGGCAGGTTATTCCGCCACCTGCTGTTGTAACAGAATCTCTATCATTCGTTGCGCGAGGATAGCCTCTTCACCTGAGACTTGTGGTGTCGTCTGGTTACTGACTGCGGCAATAAAGTGATGAACCGCTCCGCTAAAGCCTCTTTGTTCTAATGTGGTTTGCCAACCCGGTGCGGGCAAATTTATCACTTGCCCGTCGGACTCCTGCTGCCATTGGCGCATATCCGTAATCTGATAGCAGGTACCGGGGCTGACCGCTTGCACACTTTCGCGTTGAGTTCCGCCGTGGCGATGCATGCTGGTGGTGATCAAACAATCACCCGCCTGGAAATGGTGTTCGGCATACAGCATCTGCTGTTGTGGGTTTGTTTGTATCACCCCATTCAATAATTTTGCCGTCGCCCCCCCCAGCCACAGCGCCGTATCCACCACATGCAGATAATCATCGAGCAAGGTAAAACGGACATTATTTGGCCCGATACTATTCTGCCGATGTTTCTCCATGCGCAGTGATGCTGGGTGACTCATTTGCTTCTTAAGCTGCTGATATAAAGGTGCAAAACGTCGATTAAACCCCACCATAAGCGCCAACTGTTGCTTTGCTGCCAAAGCGATTAATTGCTCAGATTGATCCAACGTTTCCGCCAAGGGTTTATCAACATAAACATGGATCCCGGCTTGCAGTAACTCACTCACCACCTGAAAATGGCTAGCGGTGCTGCTATGAACGAAGATGGCATCACATTCAGCGGCCAAGGTATCCAATCGTGAGAAGTAACGCATGCGGTAGCTATCACACACCGGTTGTGCTTTTATCTGATTGGGAGAAAACGCCCCCACCAATTGCCAGTCCTGCGCTTGGGTTAAGATAGGTAAATAGGCCTTTTGCGCAATGCCTCCCAGGCCAACAATACCAACGCGCAGTTTTTTATCAGCGCAGGAATTTTTCATAGCATCCTTATTAATCATCAAGTTGTATCAACACTTCGTCCAGACGACGAGTCAGCGCCATGACCTGCTGTTCGAGCTGAGCGACTCTGGCTTCAAGATCACGAGCCCCTTCTGGCACACTTTGTACTGCTGAAGACACGGGTGCAATATCACCACTGAGCAGATGCATAAAGCGACTTTCTCGTTTACCCGGTTCGCGGGCCAAACGCACCACAAATGGCCCATCTTCGCGTAGGGACAACTGAGTGAGAACCTCTTCAGTTTCAGCCACATCAGAAAACTCATGCATCCGGCTGGTACGAGTACGCAACTCGCCCGGCGTCTGTGCGCCGCGCAAAAATAGTGTGGTCATCACGGCCAGTTCAGCGGGAGAAAACTTCAAATTGCCAAATTCTGAATTACAAAAACGGTGCTCATACTTCATCACCCGGTTGCCACTTTGGGTGCGGATAAGGTGTTTTTTCAACAAAAAATCCAGTGTTTGTTGCACTTCTGATTCAGATAACTCCATTACTGGTTCACGGTTGGTTTTCTGATTACAGGCAATCGTCACCCCATTGAGTGACATCGGATATTGCTCTGGCGTGGTCACTTGTTTTTCCAGCAAACAGCCAATAACTCTGGCTTCTTGTGCATTTAAACTGTGTTTCATCCTGACCTCAGCGAGTTGGCGTCCATTCTTTGTTAGTCAAAGCCGTCAGCACATGATCGCGCCATTGACCATCAATTAATAAGTAATCTTTCGCGTAGCCTTCGCGTTCAAATCCAAGGCGTTCGAGCAAATTACCACTACGATGATTATGCGGCATATAGTTAGCCATAATACGATGCATCCGCTCTTGCCGCTGCATGTAGCGAATCAGGGGTTGTAAGGCTTCAAACATCAGCCCCTGCCCCTGCCAGCGCTCACCTAATGAATAGCCAAGAAAGCAGGCATGGAACGAACCGCGCAACACATTGCTAAAATTCGCCACACCACGGACTTCTTTTTCTTCTGGATCTAACAAAATAAAATAATAGGCGCTGCCTTGTTTTTGCAGTTCCATTATCATTCCCAGCCGGGCCTGCCAGCCAGAAGGCATGCAATGACTTTGATCACGCACCGGCTCCCAAGGTTTAAGAAATGCCTGATTTTCAGCGTAATACTCCGCCATGCGATACGCATCACGCTCATTAACCAGCCGCAGTGACATTCGGTCTGTTGTTAAGCGGATTTTAGGTGTTGCTGAATGATAGCCGAACATCTGCTCCCCTTTGGCTATGCGCTGTACTCAATTAGCGGCAATCTTTTTTATTCAATATACCTGTTGTCGGGCTGCCACGTAAAACGATGGCCGCACTCTTTTGACACATCAGTACAGAAAAATTGCGCAACTAAAGAGCCAAAAAGGCATTTTATTATGAAACTGTCGGTGAGGTAACGTATTGACGATAAAAAATATTATCAATCCGAATTCTGCACTCTTGTCATCTTAGCCAGGTTTGTTAGACAGATGCACCACAGCAAATTGAAACAACCGATCACTATCGCCATCATTTGAAAAATTTTCCATCAGAGAAATCAATCTTATTATATAGATTGACTCGATGAACCGATTAGTTTCACTATATTCTTCGTCATTTACCATTAGCTCTGCCGAATTAAATTAAAGACTATTTACATTGATACATCCATTAGTGTTCTTTTTGCAGTATCGCTGCCAGAAAACATTCCCAACGATAAAACATGGACTCAACTTAATGAGTATAATGCATGAAATCCCATGCGCAAAACATAAGCAATTCTCTTCCCTAACTTGTCTATTTGTATTAAAATTTCGCTGAAGGAAAATAAGGATCATCAACAAATAATCAAGGGACATTATGGACATTTATCTCAATCCAAAAAGTAGATTTATCGAGTATTATCAAGCCATTGCAATGACTAATAGTGACAAGCTATTAAGGGTAGCCAGAGATGTTTCACGTTTTGTTCTTCGTGATGCTCTAGTTAGGGCAAGGTTTGAAAACGAAATAAAAGATTTTATTAGTGAACAGATGAAAATAATAAAATCAGCCAGAACGGAATCTGATTGCAAGATAGCTATCGATAATTTGAATAAAGAGTGCAGCCATCTCCTTGAACAAGATCTTATGCTGAAAACCAAACGAGCCAAAACTGTTGTCGCTATAGAACTTAAAAAGGATCGCGATACTTGGGGCTATGTTATACAAGGAGTTAATATAGTAGTTAGTGGGCTTACAGTATTAGGTGGTTTCACTCTAACATCTGCATCTTTAGCAACAGGGAATATACTTGGAGTCGTGGCTGGTGCAACCATTTTTCTGCACGGGATTAACAGCTTACAAGAAGTCATATCAAATATTAAGAATGGGACTGACTCTTCAACAGGTTTTATGCTAAACGGTTATATAGCGACCGCTGAATTTTTAGGTTTTAATAAACAAGTGGGTGCCTTAGCCTATAACTTTATGAGTATTGGATTATCAGGCTATGGAATGGCAAGAATGGTTCTGAAACCTGATGCATGGAGACTGTTTAGACATATCCCAACTGATTATGTGAGAAACATAAAGACTATGGGATATGGTTCATTAGCCATTGAAGGCACCGGTAATGCTTTATCAGTTAAAGCAATTAACGATAGCGAATAACGCTAATCGAATTACTCTTTCAGTGATACAAATAATAACTTCGCTCCTAATATAACGGGAGCGACGAAGTTCATTATAACAACACCGATAATCGCAGCAATAACATAAGATTGAAAATCCGAAAAATCACTGGTAATAAAGATATTGATACCAATTCCAATAAGCAGGAAATGTAAAAAAATAGTTCCTAAAGAAATTCGCTTGAGTTGTGCTATAGCGATCTTAAATGGAATGTTGTTCCCGATAGCTTGTTTGCGTATAAACTCAATATCTCTTTTTGAGATGAATTTTTTCTCTGATAACAACATCTCAATACTTTTATCGTCCATAATAACCTGCTATCCAAATCAAACAATTTTATATGGTATCTTATTTCCATGTGATGCTGCAATCATACAACTTAAAATTAGGATTTTTGCTTGCACAGGTTATGCAGTAGCACCAGTAATAACTGACGAATCCACTGTTATCAATGTTTATTGAGATAAACATCAGGCTATAGTTTTTATATACTAATAAAAGATGTCAGAAAACAAAGTTGGCCTATTGTCGTTGTTTCTCCACAGGTGGATTTCATATTTATTATCAACAATTGTTACCCCACTCGGCTGCTGCTCCAAACTGCCCGTAACACGCATTGATGATGTCTCTGCTGATAACTCCGATGACAAATAATTTCAGCATGGAACTATCTGTGCGTTTTTTACCTTTAAATGCTGAGGAACTTTCTGCACACAGCCAAACCCTATGATTCACGTTTAAGAGTAAAGCCATTTTTTATTTATCATATTGATTTTTAACGAAATATATAGGGTTACCAGCCTATCGATTCATCCCATAACCACCGCCGTGTTTCTCTGTAGAAACACGTGTGTAGCAGTATGCAGTCCTATTATTAGTTGTTATCATTATTACTGCTCTCACAAAGGATATAGTTTGTATAATACTTCAAACTATAAACGTATTTTCTATTCCCTCCTTTTTAAATTTCTGACGGTGAAGCATGGCCTTGGTATCGCAAGCTCGGAGCTTGGGTAAGTACTTTTTATTGCTTGATAACTTATTAGTTGTGTTGGGTTTCTTCGTTGTTTTCCCACTCATCTCTATCCGATTTGTCGATCAGTTAGGTTGGGCTGCGGTACTCGTGGGCCTGGCACTGGGATTAAGGCAACTGGTGCAACAAGGGCTTGGCATCTTCGGCGGTGCTATCGCTGACCGTTTTGGCGCAAAACCCATGATAGTCACCGGTATGCTGATGCGTGCGGCAGGATTTGCCTTAATGGCGATGGCCGACGAACCCTGGATACTGTGGCTAGCTTGTGCTCTGTCTGGTTTGGGAGGAACCCTCTTTGACCCGCCCCGTACCGCATTGGTTATCAAGTTAACTCGCCCCCATGAGCGTGGCCGTTTCTATTCCCTCTTGATGATGCAAGACAGTGCGGGGGCAGTCATTGGCGCATTGATCGGCAGTTGGCTGCTGCAATACGACTTCCATTTTGTCTGCTGGACCGGCGCAGTTATCTTTATATTGGCCGCAGGCTGGAACGTCTGGCTGCTGCCGGCTTATCGAATCTCCACCGTACGCGCGCCGATGAAAGAAGGCCTGATGCGCGTACTACGTGATCGCCGTTTTGTCACCTATGTCCTAACCCTGACCGGGTATTACATGTTGTCGGTGCAGGTCATGCTGATGCTGCCGATTGTGGTCAATGAAATTGCCGGCTCCCCTGCTGCGGTTAAATGGATGTATGCCATTGAAGCCGCACTCTCACTGACTTTGCTCTACCCGATTGCCCGCTGGAGCGAAAAGCGTTTTCGCCTTGAACAGCGTTTAATGTTCGGTTTGTTGATAATGACATTGAGCCTGTTCCCTGTAGGCCTGATTACCCATCTGCAAACATTGTTTATGTTTATTTGCTTCTTCTATATGGGTTCTATTATTGCCGAACCCGCCCGCGAGACACTGAGTGCTTCACTGGCAGATTCGCGCGCACGCGGTAGCTATATGGGCTTTAGCCGTCTTGGACTGGCCCTCGGTGGTGCACTGGGTTACACCGGCGGGGGTTGGATGTACGATACCGGCCGAACGCTGGAAATGCCCGAGTTACCCTGGTTCCTGCTGGGCGTTATTGGTTTAATTACACTCGTTGGGCTGTACTGGCAATTTAATCAACGCCGCATTGAGTCAGCCATGTTGAGCGGCAGCTAGTCTTTTATATGCCAGAGGATACGACTTCTCTGGCCTCCCCCTGCGCTTAATTGATTCAGGGTTATCCGATTGGCAGAACATATTTCTTGTCGCACTATTCGCCCCACGACCCAACCGTAGCTGAACAAACACGGTTAATAATACAAAACGACAAGCTTAGCGGTTATTATCGGGTGAGTTTATCTGTTTGATGAGTGCTTATTGCTATGAGGTTTTAATGAATAAAATGATGTGGGGCGCGGCTGCGCTGATCGTGACAACAACATTGGTGGGCTGTAACCAACTGACTCAGTACACTTTGAGCGAACAAGAAGTTAATGATTATCTGCAAAAACATAATAACTATGAAAAACAGATTGGTATCCCAGGGCTGGTTGATGCTCATATCACGTTAACACAATTGCAGAGCCAAATTGGTCGTGCTGAACCCGGCAAAGTCACATTAACCGGTAATGCCAAAGTCGATATTACGTCGATCCTTGGCCCGCAAACTGCCGACATGCTATTAACCTTAAAAGCGCAGCCAACATTTGATCGCGAAAAAGGTGCCATCTTCCTGAAAGATATGGAATTGACTGACTATACGGTGAAACCGGAGAAAATGGATTCAGTGATGAAAGCACTGACACCTTATTTAAATCAGTCACTGAAATCATATTTTGATCAGCAACCTGCTTATGTACTGGACGGTGAAAAGAGTAAGGCTGAGGCGATGGCGAAAAAATTGGCAAAAGGCTTAGAAGTGAAACCGGGCCAATTAGTCATCCCACTAACGGACTAATTGGCACCGCACATTTAATCACAATGATACGGGGTGCTTACTCCTCCGTATCATTGTTTTCTGAAAGTTCATCCCACATGGCCTGCAATGCTTCGCGGCTCAGCTGTGCCAAAGTGCGATAAAAACCACTGGTGGCATGAGCCTCAACTTTACCAAGAAAACGGCCACACCAAGGCAGTAAATAGGCATCAAACAGTTCGATTTGTGCCGCCACTTCATCTTCCGCAGCTTGATCTTCCAGCCACGAGGCCGCCAGTAATAAACCACCAAAATGGTCTGTTGGCGCTTCTCCTAACAACGGCATACCGCGTTGTTGAAGAAAAGCTCTAACCTCGGCTTCTGGGCGTGCATCTTCATAATCGGAACCATAAGGCGAAACACTGCGTTCGTCGCCAACAAACAGAGCATTATAATCCGCGGCCAGAGCTTCAGGCAGATACTCCTGTTGCAGGCGTACCAGTAACTCACTTTGTTCTAGTGGCCAATGCTGTTCTAATTTACCCTGACTGATCAGCGTAAAAAGCGGTTCTAACAGCGGGTCTTGTGGCTGGCGATAAAAAAGCGACCCAAGAACGCGACACACCAGAGAAAAATCATTCATTTACATCATCCTGTTTCTTATTGGTTTCTAAATCAAAAAATGTGACAACGTCACATAAAAATCACAACCCGGCCAACTCCGGTATCGGCGCTCGGCCACGCTGCTCAAGGAAATTCAGCAAACGTCGCGGGCTGACATTCAAAATTCGCTCTTGCGGGAAATTCACTTCAGCAATAATGCGCTCACAATGTTCAAAGATTCCCAATGAATAAGCAATATGGGAATCCGAACCCAAGGCCAGCCAGCCGCCAGCATCCCTTACTGCTTCAGCAATCGCGCGACAATTCGTTTCGCTCCCTTTACGTGAATGTGTAAATGATGAGTTATTCAATTCCAGCGCCACATTATATTTTGCAGCAGCTTCGGCAATAGCTTTAATATCAACCGGATACTTAGGGTTACCGGGGTGGCTGATGATATGCACACTCCCCTGCGCCATAGTGGCAATCATCGCCTGAGTATTAGCGGCCTTATCTTGAGGCGGGAACACTGGCTCGTGGAAACCGGCAATCAGCAAGTCTATGGCATCCAGCATCGGGCCGGTACAATCAATGTCGCCGTCCAGATTTTTAATATTCGCTTCTATGCCACGCAAGATCCCAACGCCATCAACCAACCGCGGCCATACTCGCATGTTCATAAAGTGCCAATAATGCGGGGCATCAGCCATATCTGGGCCATGATCAGTAATGGCAAACAGTTTGATATTTTTTAGCTTAGCTTCGGCGATATAATCGTGCAGGGTACTGTAAGCATGGGTGCTGGCAATGGTATGCATATGTAAATCAACAGGATACATGACTACTCCACAAGGTCTTTTTAAGGCGGGATAGCTTTTTTGCAGGCAAAGCATAGTGCGCTAATGATAGCAGGAATTCTTCTCATCAGCAGCGCTAAAACCTCGCCGGCAATCTCGTTAGTTCCATCAAACCGTGGCAGCCCTTAAATCAGTATCCCCTCACAACATCAACCAACCCAACAGGTTCCCTTCCCGCTTCCATTGCCTGAATATTGGCAACCACCTGATCCATTGCTACCTCTGGCAAGGTAACCGCAGCAATATGTGGCGTAATGGTGACCCGAGGATGGCTCCAGAATGGATGCATTGACGGCAGTGGTTCTTCAGCGAACACATCTAATGTCGCCGCCGCGACTTGCCCGGCATTCATTGCTGCCAGTAAATCCCGCTCCAATAAGTGCGCTCCCCGTGCAATATTGATGATATAGGCATTGGCATTCAGCTGTGAAAAGAGTGACTGATTAAGGATACCGGCTGTCTGTGGGGTATGGGGCAAGAGATTAATCAGCAATTGTGTCCCCTGAATGAAAGCGGGTAACTTTTCTTGACCGGCGAAACTGGTCACTCCATCAATTTGTTTTGGCGTACGGCTCCAACAACGGACAGTAAAGCCAAACTCGGCCAGCTTGTGGGCAACACTTTTCCCTAATACGCCCGCGCCGAGAATGCCTATGGTGAATTTATCATGTTGATGCGGTTCGAGGGGGTGCCACAACTTCTGTTGTTGTTGCAGCTGATACTCATCCATACGACGGAAATAGCGTAATACGGTTGCCACGACATATTCCTGCATCTGCAAAGACATCCCGGTATCTTCCAGCCGCACCAATGGCACGCCCGCAGGTAATGTTCCGGGATGACGCCGCTCTTGATCCAATATAGCGTCCACCCCCGCCCCCAACGCAAACACCCCTTTCAGTTCAACACGACTGGCAAGCATCTCCTGAGGTGGCTGCCAAACCAGCGCATAATCTGCCGGCTGGGTGTCACCACGCCGCCATGGCCTGATATTCGCAGTGGGTAAGCGCGACTGTAGCCCTGATAACCACTGTTTTGCCTCAAAGAATGGGTGATAAAAAATAATATTCATTATTTGCCAGCTCCTTGCGAAAGTATTGAATAGACTTTCGCGATTAGCTCGCAGATGCAAGCGCTACTCGCAAGAAATGACGATGAAATCAGCAAATTGCTGTAACTTTAGCTAAACAACTACAAAGCGCGCATAAGAGGGTTGACGCTGGGCACACTTTTGCCTACATTACGCCGGTCAGCCCCATTGAATGTGGCTGATGGTACTAGCAGTAACATGGTGAGGTGTCTGAGTGGCTGAAGGAGCACGCCTGGAAAGTGTGTATACGTGTAAGCGTATCGAGGGTTCGAACCCCTCCCTCACCGCCATATTGAAGTGAAAAGCTCATGAAATTCATGGGCTTTTTTCATTTTAGCCGTTGATACTAAATATTTTAGCCGTTGATACTAAATATAGTTGTGTGTCAGAAATTATAAATAATGCTTGTCATTAATTGATTATGTAGCCTTTTAGCATCTCATGCTACAACGTGAAGAGTATTTCAAATTTGGAATATAATCCACAAGGGCATAAATATATGAAACTTTATTTTATTTTTTTCTTATTCCTATTTTATTTACAAACTTCAGTCGCATCCCCTCTTATAGTCGCGCATCGGGCTGGCACCGCTGATTTCCCTGAAAACACGCGGTATGCCATTGAAAAATCATTATCTAATCAGGCTGACATTGTCTGGATTACCATTCAATTCAGTAAAGACGGTATACCTGTGTTATACCGGCCTATGGATTTAAGTGAGTTAACAGACGGTAGTGGCCCTGTTTCTGACTATACGTTGGAAGAATTACAATTATTAGATGCAGCTTATCATTTTAAACAGGATGACCAATATATTTACCGTGGGCGCGGAGTCAAGATCCCTTCATTACACCCGATATTGTTATCCTACCCTCAGGTGAAATTTATTATTGATATTAAATCCCCTGACGCAGACCCAGAAATAGTAGCGCATTCACTAATAGAAATGAGAGAAAATATCCAGTCACCTGATCGACTGGTGTTCTATTCTACTGAACAAAAATATCTTGACGCACTCCCAGAATATTTGAATAAATTCGAATCTCGTAAAATAACCCGTAAAATTCTGGCTAATGCGATAATGGCAGGCAAATGTATAATAGCTAAAAATAAGGGTGATTTGTTCATTAGTAGCCAAAATAAACATTATGCCTTCGAATTAAGACGTGATGTAAAAGTCGTAGAAAAATTCACTCTGGGTAAAGGGACTACCCGCACCCAGTTAGTTTGGAACCAACAAGCAATGGACTGTTTCAAGGAGAGCGAAGAGGCAAAAATATTGTTGATTGGTATAAATTCAGCCAAGGATTATCAATTAGCTAAAAAGCTGGGAGCCGATTATGTGATGGTCGACTCACCACTTCAGGCCAAAGAGTGGCGTTAATCTCATCTTATTTGTCTGCGATTCATCCTATCTGCACGCGGAATAACCAGATGACAAACAACAAATAAATACTGCTTGACCATCTGCTTGCCGGTCACTATAGTACCGCCCCGTTGCAGTGCATAGCGCAGTAACGAAACGGTGAGGTGTCTGAGTGGCTGAAGGAGCACGCCTGGAAAGTGTGTATACGCGTAAGTGTATCGAGGGTTCGAACCCCTCTCTCACCGCCATATTCGAGCGAAAGGCGCTGACGAAAGTCAGGGCCTTTTTCTTTGTTGGGCAATCCGGCGCTTCCGCATATGATTAAGAGCGCCGCCGTCGGTCTTTAACCATGCGGTCACCCAGCGGAGAAAAAGGCATTAATCGGCTATAAACCACCTGATTACGACCTTGATTTTTCGCCTGATACAGTGCTTCATCCGTCATTTTCAATGCCTTTAACATCGACATCCCCGGTAAAAAAAGAGAGGCCCCAATTGAAATTGTCGCCTTAAGTTTTCGTCCATCAGGCAATTGCACATCTAAACTCTCTACACGCTGACGAATACGTTCAGCAACCGCTTTAATAGCTTGTGGGTCATGGCTATGAGTAATAATAATAAATTCCTCACCACCGTAACGACCCACAAAATCCTCATCCCTGACAGCCGTCATCAATAATTTCCCAACTTCGGTTAATAAGATGTCACCACCATCATGGCCATAGGTATCATTAACGGACTTAAAGTGGTCGAGATCCAAAATAAGTAGACCACATGCCTGACGATTGTGATTAATGCTATTCAGGCGATAATCAGCACTCGACCGGTTATTCAACTGGGTTAATTTGTCGATATTGGCCCTATCTTTCATCGCAAAATAGGCATAAATATGGCGCTCTTTAAAATTCAGAGCGTGATAACAAATAGCTAAACAAAGCGCAGAAATGAGTTGATATACCACAATCTGCGTCCAGAAGAGAGTATTAGGAACCAATAAAACAGCGGTAAGCATTCGATAAATGGCAATTAAGATAATAGTGGTATAAAAGATGCGACTACTCTTTTTCTCCCATACTTTGGAGAATAAAAGAGGAATAATCACTATTGTTATTAATACGTTGTCTAATGTCACCCAACCGGTAAAAGTGAAATTTATCACCAACGCAGTTAAACCACTTAGCCAACCGCCATAAAACGTGACCAAAATAATCGGGATCAGTTCGAAACTGTAGAAGTACGCCCCAGAAATAACCCACTGATCTTGATTGAGATAAAGTGAAACCAATCCCGCTATTAAACCAAATACAATACGCTTCCAAACCTCTCCATTATAGGAGAAAGGGCTGTTCTTACTTAAGGCAAAATAACCAATAGAGAGAGTTGCATAAGTGACACAGGCATCTCGGTATAACGTTGACAAAGAATCTAATTCACTCATGGCGTAGCATCAGTCCTTTGAATTCTCAGTGTTGATTTTCGGCCGCACACCTGCAGCCGATTTTTTTCTAAAATCAAGTCACGTTCTAGTCCTAAATTATTCATCGGAACCTTAGATATTATGCAGAGATTGATAGTTTCTAACCTAAATCTTAGCTGCGAGATAGACTTTATTCCTGAATAATTTCATTATGCGGCCTCCTCCTATCCTGGAGTAACAAGATATCTCTTAATCATTTAACCTCCTTCAGACAAGCTGCATTCTTCTTTTGTTAATGCTTTTACTCAGTTTCTAACACTTGATGCTCAAAGCATGCCCTACTCGCGATAATAGGCAGTTTGAATTTCACCTTACAGAAAATTGTCTTGCCGGTCATGAATCCGTTTATTTAAACCACTTTATAAAACTAGCTGTTATCTCTATTTCTACCAGAGATTGATATACATCTAGATCTCATGCTGTGAATTGGCGTATCGTGGTTATCTGCTACTCGAGACGGACCCTTATTGGGCCGCCATTTATTTTGTCTTTTCTTTATTTGGTTTGCACCTTAGATGAAAACGCACGGAATTAACGGCATTAGGCCGTTCAGCGCGATTATTGACGCTTGCTGGCGAGAAACCTATACACTTCAACGCCTTATAAAAGATATAATTGCCGGTATTACTGTCGGCATTATTGCTATTCCACTGGCTATGGCACTGGCAATTGCCAGTGGTGTTCCCCCACAGTACGGCTTATATACCTCGGCAATTGCCGGGATTGTTATTGCGGTCAGCGGCGGCTCCCGTTATAGCGTATCTGGCCCTACCGCAGCCTTCGTGGTTATTCTTTACCCAGTATCACAACAATTTGGTCTGGCCGGTTTATTACTGGCGACATTGCTTTCTGGCGTGTTTTTATTGTGTATGGGGCTGGGCAGATTAGGCCGCTTAATTGAATATATTCCGCTGTCAGTCACGCTCGGCTTTACCTCGGGAATTGGTATCACCATCGCCACCATGCAAGTGAAAGATTTCTTCGGTCTACACTTGCCGGAAGTGCCGGAAACTTATGTGGGCAAAGTAGCAGCACTTGCCCAGGCACTGCCAACCATCAACTTCAGTGATACGTTAATTGCAACTGTGACTCTGATGGTATTAATTCTCTGGCCACGATTAAAATTAAAGTTACCGGGTCACTTACCTGCACTCGTCGCTGGTACCGCTGTTATGGCAGTTTTATCGTTATTTGATCATCAAGTTGCCACTATCGGCTCACGTTTTGGCTATTTATTGGCTGATGGCACACAAGGCCACGGTATCCCCCCTATTTTGCCGCAATTTGTCTTACCCTGGCATCTCCCTGCCGCCAATGGGCAAGAATTTGTTTTGAATTGGGCAACACTTTCGGCACTGCTACCAGCAGCCTTTTCGATGGCGATGCTCGGGGCGATTGAGTCGTTATTATGCGCAGTGGTTCTTGATGGCATGACTGGGCAAAAACATCACTCAAACAGTGAGTTAGTCGGTCAGGGGCTCGGTAATATGGTGGCACCGTTCTTCGGTGGTATCACCGCCACTGCGGCTATTGCACGTTCGGCAGCTAACGTCCGTGCAGGAGCAACCTCACCGGTGTCAGCAATTATCCATGCCCTACTGGTGTTACTGGCTTTATTGGTTTTGGCACCGATGTTGTCATACCTGCCGCTGGCTGCCATGGCCTCGTTGCTGCTCATCGTGGCCTGGAATATGAGTGAGGCGCATAAAGTGGTCGACTTACTGCGCCGTGGCCCTAAAGATGACATTATCGTCATGCTGTTGTGTATGAGTCTGACGGTATTATTCGATATGGTGATTGCTATCACGGTAGGAATTGTATTGGCCTCACTGCTATTTATGCGCCGTATTGCCCGCATGACCCGTCTAAGTGAAATTCCTACTGAAATGAATGAACATCGGCTAGTGTTGCGCGTTAATGGGCCACTGTTTTTTGCCGCCGCAGAGCGGATATTTAACGAATTACTCAGCCGTAGCGAAAATTACGATACCATCATTCTGCAATGGGACGCTGTACCGGTTCTGGATGCTGGGGGATTAAATGCGTTTCTGCGCTTCACTGAGGCCTTGGGCGAGCATCAACAACTCATTATCACGGATATTCCTTTCCAACCGCTAAAAACGCTGGCAAGAGCGCGGGTACAACCTATTGAGGGTAAGTTGAGCTTCTACGGCTCACTCCCTGAGGCTTTAACGGCCTTAGCGACAAAATAACCTTTTCCTCATTATCAACATCTTTTTCGCTATCAAAAAAGGCAGCTTAAGTAGCTGCCTGAGCTTAATGACAAAGTGCCCGTGTCGGTGAAAACAGGCAGATCGTAAAGACGCCGTAAACCCATCCCTGGGGGCTAGAGCCGCGCCGTCCCTGGCGCGGACGCTTTACTCTTCTACCTGCCTTCACCTTGCAAGATCGAGTCCTTAGGGTTTGTCAGCAGTCTGAGGCAGCTTAAGTAACTGCCTTTTTATTTATTCAGATTTTATTGATGAAGGTTTTCTTACTTGCTGGTATCAAGTTCCGGGAAGCTTTTCACCAAATCATCAATCGCTTTCATTTGCATCAGGAACGGCTCCAACTTGTCTAATGGCAATGCCGATGGGCCATCACATTTAGCGCTGTTTGGCTCTGGATGCGCTTCAATAAATAGCCCAGCCAAGCCAACAGCCATACCCGCACGGGCCAGTTCTGCCACTTGAGCACGACGACCACCTGATGCTGAGCCAAACGGATCGCGGCACTGCAATGCATGAGTCACGTCGAAAATCACCGGATGACCGCCCGTCGCTTTTACCATCACATTGATACCTAACATATCAACGACCAGATTGTCATAACCGAAGTTACTACCACGATCGCAAAGAATAACCTGATCATTACCGGCTTCTTTGAATTTCTCAACGATATTACCCATTTGACCAGGGCTAACAAACTGAGGCTTCTTCACGTTGATAACCGCACCAGTCCGTGCCATCGCTTCAACTAAATCAGTTTGACGCGCCAGGAATGCTGGCAATTGGATAACATCCACCACCTCTGCAACAGGCTGGCACTGGCTTATTTCGTGAACATCGGTGATCACTTTTACGCCAAATTGCTGTTTCAGTTCCTGGAAAATTTTCATCCCTTCTTCCAGGCCTGGGCCACGGTAAGAATGAATTGAAGAACGGTTGGCTTTGTCAAACGAGGCTTTAAAGACGTAAGGGATCCCCAACTTTTGGGTAACAGTCACATAATGCTCGCAGATACGCATCGCCAAATCACGAGACTCAAGCACGTTCATGCCGCCAAACAGCACGAAAGGCAGGTCATTCGCTACCTTGATATCGCCAATGCTAACCACTTTCTGTTTCATACAAATACCTTTATAAAGGATAAATCGAGATTAATTACAGTGAGTTATTACTCAACAAGGTGATTACCATAACTATACCCAAAATAATTCGAGTTGCAGGAAGGCGGCCAACACACATGCAGCTTGAAGTATGATGGGTATCAGTGCAATGTCACCCGCTGCTGCTCAATGGAGTGGATCTGCATTTTTATCATTTCAGCGATAGGGTCTTCCGGACATTGCTCGACAAAATAGCTTAAATCAGAGATGGCGATATGATTGCAATCCAATTGGGCATAAATCAGGCCACGATCGCGGATTTCATACGGGTCATCGGGGTCAAAAGCCAACACTGCTTCGCTGGCACGCAAAGCCAGTTCCATCTGCTTCTCTTCCATTAATGCCGCTTTCAGGGTGTCGAGCATTTTGCGCACAATCAGGGTGTTTTCCGCTTCTTCCAAATCTTCATCTTCCAATTCGGCGCTCAGCCCCAGATTGCCTTTGATCCACACTTCCAGCATATGCTCATTCAGTGTTTCACCGTTCAATGGATTAATCAGCCACATTTCTTCATCGAGCCAATCTGCACGAAGAATTAATTGAGTTGGAAATATCACCGGCATCAATGGCAAGTCCAATTGATGTGCGATATGCAGAAATATAACGCCGAGTGACACTGGCGTCCCTTGACGCTTATTCAGCACATTATCTAACCAGATAGCATCTGACAGACGGTAAACTCCCCCTGCGCCACCAAACTTCCACTTACGATAAAACAGATCGATAAGCACTTCTAATTGCTGATCCTGATTGAGACCGTCGGGCATTGCAGCCCTGGCATCATCGACGAGCTGTTGTAGTTGATTGCGTACATCAGCCAGTGGAAAATTCTGTCGAATCTCCTGGGTAACCAGTAACACCCCATCACACAGGGACGCGTTGTTAAATTCGAAATCAGCAATGCTACTCATAGATATCCCATCAGCAGTGGTAACTTAGTTGTTGCCAGTTTTATAATTAAATACAGGCAACCCAATGCGAGTATAAAGGCAAGCCAGCGACGATTCTGGCTGCGAGTTCGCTTACCTAATGCAACATAGCCAAGCAGGATATAGATAATAACGCCAAACAACTTTTCAGTCAGCCAGGTTCCTTGCGGACTGAAAGGATAAAATCCAGTAATAAAAATCAATACAATGCCGCTGACAAACAGCAGCGTATCATTGATATGCGGCGTTATTTTTACCCAGCGTTTATCCATCATAGCTGAACCGCGACATTTCCAGAAGAAACGTAACACAAACAGCGTAATACTGATAACCACTGTGAGTAAATGCAAATACTTCATGGCGATGTAGTCAACCCACATGTCTCTCAGTCCTTAATTTATGCTGAACGGGAATTTTCTTGTTTAAGTACCCATTGCGCCAAAGTCACACGATCATTATTACCATAATCTTTATACGTCATTACAGCACTAAATCCGCTATTGTTAAGCAGCTTCTGTACCGCTGTGGCTTGTTGCCAACCATGCTCCAACATCAACCATCCCCCCACCTCTAAATAAGCCGGTGACTGGCGAATAATTTCAGCCAAATCAGCTATCCCCTCAGCCTCAGCCACCAGCGCACTATGTGGTTCATAGCGCACATCACCTTCATTAAGATGGGGGTCATTGGCATCGATATAGGGCGGGTTGCTCACAATCAGCGTAAATCGCCCGCTCACCGAGTCAAACCAGCTACTTTGCAGGAAATCCACATTATTTATCGCGAGTTTTTTGGCATTATGGCGGGCCAGAGCAACAGCATCAGCTTTAATATCAACCCCCATCACCGCGCAATCTGGGCGTTCGCTGGCTAATGCCAAAGCAATGGCACCAGTGCCAGTTCCCAAATCCAGAATACGGCATGGAGTGACAGGCAAATGCGCCAAAGCTTGCTCAACTAAGCATTCGGTGTCCGGGCGAGGAATTAATGTGGCGGAGGAAACACTTAATGGCAGCGACCAAAACTCGCGCTCCCCCACCAGATAGGCAATCGGCTCACCCTGTTCACGCCGCGCGGCCAATGGCTCTAACACCGCCAATTGCTCGGCGGTAAGTTGGGTTTCACCAAAGGCCAATAAATAGGTGCGAGCGCGCCCTGTAACGAAACTCAGGAGAATTTCTGCGTCGCGTTTTGGGCTATCACTTTGGTTAAAACGGGCTGCCGCTTGCGACAGCCACTGCTGATAATCCATTAATCTTGCTCGGACAACGCAGAGAGCTGATCAGCTTGATATTCCTGCACAATCGGCTGGATAAGCATATCCAGTTTACCTTCCATCACCTCATCCAAACGGTAAAGTGTCAGGTTGATACGATGGTCTGTCACGCGCCCTTGCGGGAAGTTATAGGTACGATTGCGGTCAGAACGGTCGCCAGAGCCTAATAAGTTACGGCGCTCAGAGGCCTCGGCTTGCTGCCGTTTTTGCATCTCTGCGGCACGAATACGTGCGCCCAACACTGACATCGCCTTGGCTTTGTTCTTATGTTGCGAGCGCTCATCCTGACATTCCACTACAATTCCGGTGGGAATATGGGTAATACGAATGGCTGAATCCGTGGTGTTAACGTGCTGCCCCCCCGCACCTGAAGAGCGGAAGGTATCGATGCGCAAGTCACCCGCATTGATTTCCGGCATTTCAGCTTCGGGAATAGCCGGCATCACCGCTACAGTACAAGCCGAAGTATGGATTCGGCCTTGCGATTCGGTTTCTGGCACACGCTGAACACGATGGCCACCCGACTCAAATTTTAACTGCCCAAAGACACCATCACCGGATACCTTGGCAATCACTTCTTTATAACCGCCATGTTCACCTTCACTGGCGCTCATGATTTCCACTTTCCAGCGACGGGCTTCAGCGTAGCGGCTATACATACGGAACATGTCACCGGCAAAAATAGCCGCTTCGTCACCACCGGTTCCGGCGCGGATTTCCAGGAAGCAATCACGCTCATCATCAGGGTCTTTGGGTAGCAACAGAACTTGCAGTTGTTGTTCCAGCTCTTCACTGCGAGCTTTAGCTTCTTTCAGTTCGTCCTGCGCCATTTCTCGCATTTCGGGATCGTCGAGCATCATTTCTGCTGCTTCGATATCATCTTGTACACTGCGCCATTCTTTGAAACAGCGAGTAACATCCGTCAGTTGCGCATATTCACGTGATAACGCGCGGAAACGGTCTTGGTCGGCAATAACATTGGCATCGCCAAGGTGCGCTAACACTTCTTCGTGGCGCTCTTGTAACGCTTCCAATTTGGCAACAATAGAAGACTTCATCCGTGGTTTTAAACCCTGTAATTAGAGGAAACTAATGCTGATCCAGCCCAAGGCTGTCGCGTAATAATTGCAACCGCTCCATATCGCCATCACTGGCAGCTTGCTGGAGGGATTTGGTGGGAGCATGGATCAGGCGGTTGGTTAGCTTATGGGCCAGTTCATTTACCACCTGTTCAACATTGGCACCCTGCTCAATGGCGGCTAATGCTTTTGCCGTCATCTCACTACGAACTTGTTCAGCCTGAGAGCGATAATCACGAATGGTTTCGACCGCCCCCTGAGCGCGTAACCAGGTCATAAAATTCATGCTTTCTTGCTGTACTATCGACTCGGCCTGAACTGCGGCAGCCTGACGTTGCGCCATATTGTGCTGAATAATCGCCTGTAAATCATCAACGCTGTATAAATAGGCATTCGACAGTTTACCCACTTCCGGCTCAATATCACGCGGCACCGCGATATCAACAAACAACATAGGTTGATTGCGGCGGCTTTTCAGCGCGCGCTCCACCATCCCTTTACCAATAATGGGCAGCGGGCTGGCGGTCGAACTGATAATAATATCGGCATCGGCTAAACGCGCATCAATCTCTGGCAATGTAATCACCTCTGCTCCGACCTCTGTCGCCAGCGCTTGGGCGCGCTCGCGGGTCCGGTTAGCAATAATCATATGCTTGACTTGATGTTCTCTCAGATGACGAGCCACCAGCTCAATGGTTTCCCCCGCGCCAACCAACAATACATTCAGCTCTGACAGTGACTCAAAGATTTGCCGTGCCAAGGTACAGGCAGCGAAAGCCACCGAAACAGCACTAGCACCAATTTCAGTTTCTGTGCGAACCCGTTTGGCGACCGAAAATGTTTTTTGGAATAACCGCTCCAATTCGCCAGAGAGCGATTGCTCGCGTTGCGACTCTGCAAAGGCTTTTTTCACCTGTCCCAGAATTTGTGGCTCGCCCAACACCAGCGAGTCCAGCCCGCTGGCAACGCGCATCAGATGGCTAACTGCGTCATTGCCATGATGCCAATAGAGGCTTTTTTTTACTTCATCCGGGCTGAGTTTATGGTAGTTACACAGCCAGGCAATCAGTTGTTCGTGCAGGTTTTCTTGCTGTTCTACGCTGAGATATAACTCAGTTCGGTTACACGTAGACAACACGACACCGCCCTGCACCAACGGCTGTTGGAGCAAGCTAGCAAGTGCCTGATCGATCGATTCAGGTGAAAATGTCACCCGTTCACGTAACGATACAGGAGCGGTTTTGTGGTTAATGCCTAATGCAAGCAGAGTCATGAGAACGGCTTCGAGTAATACTGATGTTAGTATGGATTCTCGTCTGAACCGCATTCTACTTGATGCGCGGGATCAATAAAAGTCGCAGTGCATCATCCTAAGTATTATCCCAAATTATGTTCAATAATTGATTATATGATGTACAACATAGAACAAGATATTGACGCTCACCCCTCAGGTCGTTAGCGTGAGCAACAATGATGCCCATTATTCAAACGCATCAACCAAATTTGCTTTATCATAATATTGCTTTATAAAACGTGCGCCAGTGAAAAACCCTGCGACCGATAGGATTTATACCCATATGCCTCAGCGCAAAATCAGTTTTTATCGCCTACTTCCATTAGCTACTTTGCTATTAGCCGCCTGTAGCACCACGCCACCATCCGGCCCTGCGACCAGCCCCACATCGCCTCAATGGCGTCAGCATGAGCAACAGTTGCGGCAATTGAGCCAGTTTCAAACCCGCGGTGCCTTTGCTTATCTCTCAGAAAAACAAAAAGTTTATGCACGTTTCTTCTGGCAACAAACTGCCCCTGAGCGCTATCGCCTGTTGCTGACCAATCCGTTGGGTAGTACTGAATTAGAATTGGTCGTACAACCCGGTGCGACCCAATTGACTGACAATCAAGGCAAACGCCATGTCAGTAATGATCCGCAAGAAATGATTCAAAAATTGACCGGAATGTCGATTCCGCTGGAAAGTTTGCGCCAATGGATTCTGGGCTTGCCGGGGGATACCACTGATTTTACTCTCGACGATAAATATCGCCTGAAACAGCTGACTTACCAACAAGATGGCGTAACCTGGGTGGTTGATTATCAAGAATACAATACTCAGGTCACACCGGCATTGCCTAGCCGCATGGAGCTCAGTCAGGGTGGTCAGCGCATCAAGCTGAAGATGGATAACTGGACGGTCAAATAGTATGGCGAATACCAATCAATACGTCTGGCCGTCTCCCGCTAAATTGAATTTGTTTCTTTATATCACCGGGCAACGCACTGATGGCTATCACCTATTACAGACTTTGTTCCAGTTTCTCGATTATGGCGATGAACTGACGATTGTGCCCCGCGATGACGATCAAATTCGACTATTAACTCCCATTGTCGGAGTGGAAAACGAACAAAACCTGATAATCCGCGCGGCACGATTGCTGCAACAACATCCCAGCTCAGCAAAAGTACCTCGGGGGGCGGATATTAGCATCGATAAACGCTTGCCAATGGGGGGCGGTTTGGGTGGCGGTTCGTCCAATGCAGCAACGGTGCTAGTCGCACTCAATACCCTGTGGCACTGTGGTCTGTCTGATGAAGAATTAGCCGCTCTTGGACTCACATTGGGGGCCGATGTACCGGTATTTGTTCGCGGTCATGCCGCCTTTGCCGAGGGAATTGGTGAAAAGTTGCACCCCGCAGAGCCTATAGAGAAGTGGTATTTGGTGGTTCACCCCGGAGTAAACATCCCAACGCCCATTATTTTTTCCGATCCTGAATTAAAAAGAAATACGCCAATTCGCCCACTGGCGGCGCTTTTAAGCGCTCCGTACGCAAATGATTGCGAACCAATCGCAAGAAAACGTTTTCGCGAGGTTGAACAGGCTCTTTCATGGCTGTTAGAATATGCCCCGTCACGCCTGACCGGAACCGGAGCTTGTGTCTTTGCAGAATTTGACACGGAGTCATCGGCCCGGCAGGTGTTAAGTATTGCCCCGGAGTGGTTGCACGGTTTTGTTGCCCGTGGAGTGAACCTTTCGCCACTGCATCGCGTACGCTCTGGGAAAATGGAAAACAGTGAGCACAGATAAGAATGCACTACAAAGGTCTAGATCATGGCACCACTGACCTGAGTTTGTGAAAATACCTGTCTCATTTGATTGAAAGCCGGTTCATAATACTGTTTTGGCTTTAAATACCCGTATGTATATTGCAATCAGTATGAATAGTCGCCCGTGATTACTGATCTGACAATATCTTCTCTGGACGCATGCCTGAGGTTCTTCTCGTGCCTGATATGAAGCTTTTTGCTGGTAACGCCACCCCGGAACTAGCACAACGTATTGCCAACCGTTTGTACACCAGTCTTGGTGACGCCGCTGTAGGTCGTTTTAGCGACGGCGAAGTGAGCGTGCAAATCAACGAAAATGTACGCGGTGGTGATATTTTCATCATCCAGTCCACCTGCGCACCCACGAACGATAACCTGATGGAACTGGTTGTCATGGTTGATGCCCTGCGTCGCGCCTCCGCAGGACGTATTACTGCTGTTATTCCTTACTTCGGTTACGCCCGCCAGGATCGCCGTGTGCGCTCCGCTCGTGTGCCGATCACTGCCAAAGTTGTTGCCGATTTTCTCTCAAGTGTTGGGGTTGACCGCGTATTGACAGTGGATCTACATGCTGAACAGATCCAAGGCTTCTTTGATGTTCCGGTTGATAACGTATTTGGTAGCCCAATCCTGCTGGAAGACATGTTGCAGCAGAATCTGGAAAACCCAATCGTCGTTTCTCCAGACATTGGCGGCGTTGTTCGCGCCAGAGCCATCGCAAAACTGCTGAACGATACTGATATGGCGATTATCGACAAACGCCGTCCACGCGCTAACGTTTCTCAGGTGATGCATATCATCGGTGACGTAGCTGGCCGTGATTGCGTGTTGGTTGACGATATGATCGATACCGGTGGCACTTTGTGTAAAGCGGCTGAAGCCTTGAAAGAACGTGGTGCTAAGCGTGTGTTTGCCTACGCGACTCACCCGATCTTCTCTGGTAATGCGGTTGAAAACATCAAGCACTCCGTGATTGACGAAGTAATTATTTGTGACACTATTCCGTTGTCAGCTGAAATCAAAGCATTGAAAAATGTACGTACTCTGACACTGTCCGGCATGTTGGCTGAAGCCATCCGTCGTATCAGTAATGAAGAGTCAATCTCTGCGATGTTTGAGCATTAATCAACATTGAGTTGTGGATATCCCTGCGGTGCTAACTGGCCGCAGTTAACTGTGATGAGCCACTTTTGAGCAGTATTGTGTGGGTGTTCATAACTGATAAATGAATTATACCCTAAATAATTCGAGTTGCAGGAAGGCAGCCAACGCACATGCAGCTTGAAGTATGACGGGTATAATACAGATAAAGAAAAACCCGTTGAAGCGGCTGCTACAACGGGTTTTCTACTCTTGGTCTATAGGTTCTTGATCTATGGATTTTTGGGCCGTCATTCACTCCTCCTGAACATCAGCTCGATTTAAAGCTGCGGTAACAGGTTTATATTTTGTCATATACCTCGGGGCCACACTCAGATGTTATGAGTGGCGCTGGTTGCGATTGCATCGTTTATCAAAGTGCTTAACCCACCAATAACGGTCAGCAACTTCTTCACGCCCACCAATACGAGCGCCGACCAGCCATAACAGTGCACCAACAAAAATACTCATCACTGCACCGTGGGCAAAGAATTGCGGTAAACCAAATTGTGTAACTTCGGCCAAAATTGAGTAACCTACCCCAACGACCATTGTCACCAATCCTAGTCCCATCAGCACATTACCGAGTCTTGCTGCGCTTTTACGTTTCATATGCCACCTCCACTTGAGTTGCCAATAAATAATCACTACGTTCAGCATCCGAAACTGCTTGCTTAATGCGATTATTCATGTCCACTTAATAACTTAGTATAGTCAGGCTGGCAGCAAAGGTATTGCGCTTGCGATCACAACTGGCGAATATATTCCGACAAATCTTTACATTTTCCAGCTATTTGGCACTAAAGTTGAATTGTTACACAAATGAACTATTCACCATTCGAATTATTAACCCCCAGCAAACTCACACCAGCAGTTTTGTCATTACGCGCCATGACAGGTAAACTGTCACACTTTAATTCCTTTAGTAATAGCGAATGACGACGTGAGTAGCATTAAATTAATCGTTGGGCTGGCAAATCCGGGCGCAGAATATGCCCAAACCCGCCATAATGCGGGAGCCTGGTATGTGGACTTATTGGCGCTGCGCCATAACCAACAACTGAAAGAAGAGAGCAAATTCTTCGGTTATACCGCACGGTTAAATCTGGCAGGCCAAGATGTGCGCTTGCTGGTACCGTCTACCTTTATGAATTTAAGTGGCAAGGCTGTTGCGGCAATGGCCGGCTTTTACCGTATCTTACCAGAAGAAATTTTAGTCGCGCACGATGAGCTGGATATCCCACCGGGCGTGGCGAAATTGAAGTTAGGGGGTGGCAACGGTGGCCACAATGGTCTGAAAGATATTCAGAGCAAGCTCGGTAATAACCCGAATTTCTATCGTTTACGCATTGGTATCGGCCATCCTGGCGATAAAAGTAAAGTTACTGGTTTTGTTCTGGGCAAACCCCCCGCCAGTGAACAAACCTTAATTGACGACGCCATTGATGAATCGATTCGCTGTACTGAAGTGCTGCTGAAAGAAGATATTACCAAGGCTATGAATCGTCTGCATTCTTTCAAAGCGGGCGCGCAGTAGAGGTTTACCTAATTCCCCGGAAACCGCCATGCACCGGGGAATTAACCTTTCACTTTATTGATTTTTGTTGCACAACGCATTGATGCCCTGCTGACCTTCACCGGTCAGGACAACACCGCCAATAATAACTCTAACCCTCCCTAGAAAATGATTACTTTTGGCGTCATATTCATCCGCAATATCTTGCAGTTCATCAGTGCAAAAAAGCGAATCCCAATCGGCAGCTTTTTTCTTATTATCTGATAAATCGTGGCTACGCTCGAACTTCTCATTGATGGCGGTGAATTTCAGTTGAACACCGTCAAAATCCTCATACAGTGTTTTTTTCTGGTAACCCACATATCTTACGCTTTTGTCTGATCGGTTTTCTATTTGCAGACCATATTGATCAACCAACTCTGCAAAGCTTGGCCCAGTAGGCTCAGAATCTGCCGTCAGAAACCACATGCCCAAGATCCCCACCACTCCCCCAAACAAAATCACTATCAGCCATTTATAGATATTCATTTCCATGGGAATAGTCCAAATTCAGTATGCTGACCCTAATGTTTAGTTATCGGACATTAAGCAAAAAACTTCAGGTAACGGAAGCGTGATCCAGAGCACAGAGTTAGAAAAATCAATTACCTATCGGAGATTGCGATAAAAGCAATTCACACAATGAAACAGCATGATCGAGATAAATCGTCAGAATGTGTATAATGGCGGCATAAATTTTGATTACATCGGCCCGTTAACCCTAACGAGTTGATTTTTAAGTTATTTAAGGTGATATAAAACATGGGATTCAAATGCGGTATTGTGGGCCTGCCTAACGTTGGTAAATCCACCCTGTTCAACGCGTTGACACAAGCGGGTATTGAAGCCGCTAACTTCCCGTTCTGTACCATTGAACCCAATACGGGTGTGGTGCCAATGCCAGATCCGCGTCTGGACCAACTGGCCGAGATTGTAAAACCTCAACGTATTTTACCAACCACTATGGAATTCGTTGATATCGCGGGCCTGGTAAAAGGGGCCTCGAAAGGTGAAGGGCTGGGTAACCAATTCCTGACCAATATTCGTGAAACCGAAGCGATTGGCCATGTAGTACGTTGCTTTGAAAATGACAATATCATCCATGTTGCTGGTAAAGTTGATCCCGTTGATGATATTGACACTATCAATACTGAACTGGCTCTTTCCGATTTGGAAACTTGCGAACGTGCTATTCATCGCGTGCAGAAGAAAGCTAAAGGCGGCGACAAAGATGCTAAAGCTGAACTGGAAGCACTGGAAAAATGCCTGCCGCATTTAGAGAATGCTGGCATGCTGCGTGCGTTGAACCTGACAGCAGAAGATAAAGCGGCCATCCGTTACTTGAGCTTCCTGACGCTGAAACCAACCATGTATATTGCTAACGTCAATGAAGATGGTTTTGAGAATAACCCATATCTGGATCAAGTGCGTGCCATTGCTGCCGCTGAAGGTTCAGTCGTGGTTGCCGTATGTGCGGCAGTTGAATCAGACATTGCTGAGCTGGAAGATGAAGATCGCGCTGAATTTATGGCCGAGTTGGGTATTGAAGAGCCAGGCTTGAACCGTGTGATCCGTGCCGGTTATGAATTGTTGAATCTGCAAACTTACTTCACTGCCGGTGTTAAAGAAGTTCGTGCCTGGACCATCCCGGTAGGTGCAACAGCGCCACAAGCTGCTGGCAAAATTCACACCGACTTTGAAAAAGGCTTTATCCGCGCCCAAACTATCGCTTTTGACGACTTTATTACCTACAAAGGTGAGCAAGGTGCAAAAGAAGCTGGGAAGATGCGCTCAGAAGGTAAAGATTACATCGTAAAAGATGGCGATGTGATGAACTTCTTGTTCAATGTCTAAATAAAATTTATCGTCTCATGAGGTTTCGCTGAATCTCATTAAGATTAATAAACTCTATAAAATCCACGCGGTTGCGTGGATTTTTTTCACAATATTTTAACTTATCTCATAGAAGCGCAGCAGAAATGTTTAGCTATCTGTCATCTCAACGCAATGCTTGAAGAATATCGTATGCTGCTTGTACGCGGACTGGATTAGGGTAATTCTTGTTCGCTAACATCACTATGCCAACCTTCTCCTCTGGGATGAATACAATATAAGCGCCAAAGCCATTGGTTGCGCCGGTCTTATGAACCCAGGATGCTCGCACAGCAGGTTGTGCAGGTACCAATGCCTCAACCTTACGTGGTTTTAACGCAATATCATTGCCACTATCGGCAATCACCCTCTGTGGATTGATAGGCCAGTTATACATTTCCCATCCCAAGCCCTGGAACATATCTCCTGCTTGGAAATAACGTGACTGAGATGCGATGATCGCTTCTTTTAGCTTATCGTTAGCGGCAGGTAAGCTTTCTGGGTCCATATTGGCCTGCATAAATCTCACCATATCTTGCGAGGTGGATTTCACTCCATAGGCTTCCTCACCCAGCATGCCCAAGGTAACGCGCACTGGCTGACCATCTTTATATCCCCACGCATAATTTGACTGCATGGATTCGGGGATAGTGATAAAGGTATGATCCAGTTTTAAAGGTTGGAACACATATTCCTTCATATAGTTTTCAAATGTTAACTGACTTCTTTTCACCGCCAGCGCGCCGAATAGCCCAATGCTGGCATTAGAATAATTGCGCATCACCCCAGGTGCCCACTGTGGCTGCCATTGTTGATAATATTGCCACAATGATTTTTGGTCAGTCACCGAATCGGGGAGTTGCAGAGGAAGTCCACCCGCAGTGTACGTCGCCAGATGCAACATTTTCACATCTATCCACTGGCTGCCCGTTAGCTCGGGAGCATATTCCGTCACGGGATCATTAAGGTTCATAATACCGGTCTGCATGGCATATTCTCCGGCGACGCCAGTAAAGGTCTTACTCACTGAACCGAGTTCAAACAGTGTATTTTCGGTTACCGGACGACCTGCTTTTATATCCGCCATACCATAGTTAAAGAATTGCGGCTTTCCGTCATAAAATACTGCGACGGCCATACCGGGAATATCCTGTTTTTCGAGCAACGGCGTCAGAGTGTTATTGACGATAGTCGCAACCTGCTGCTGCGTAAGTTTGGTTTGTGCCAAAGTATAAAGTGGGAAAGTTGCAATAGCGGTAAAGATCAAGGTATTGATTATAGACTTTTTCATCATTAGTAAATCTTCCATAGACTGATAAATGGCATGCAGTGTGGCTCCTTTTGCGTGAAGAATTCTGCAATGATTGACTATGGATAACAATCGATTATATTTAGCACTTGATAATAGAAAATCTAACAAGTCAATCTATGGTTCGCAGCTATATTCCGTTAAATTCACTTCGTGCTTTCGAGGCTGCGGCCAGACAGTTAAGTTTTACTAAGGCTGCTATCGAATTAAATGTTACCCATGCAGCAATAAGTCAGCAGGTCAAAGCGCTGGAACAACGCCTCAACTGTCGCCTCTTTATTCGTATTTCACGCGGATTAGTGCTCACAACCGAAGGGGAGAATCTGCTCCCCATCCTGAACGATTCTTTTGATCGTATCGCGCATACGCTAGACCGTTTCTCCGCTGGAATAATGCGTGAAAAAATCAGGGTGGGTGTTGTTGGAACCTTTGCAACCGGCTATTTATTGTCACGATTGAGGGATTTTCAACAACATTCCCCACATGTGGATATTTTACTCTCAACACATAATAATCGTGTCGATGTTGTGGCTGAAGGGCTGGATTATGCCATTCGTTACGGCAATGGAGCCTGGCATGGCACGGAGTCACAATTTTTATGTGATGCTCCACTTGCCCCACTGTGCGCCCCCTCATTAGCAAAAGATTTACGCCACCCTACTGATCTTCAAAGGTTTATGCTGCTCCGTTCCTATCGTCGCGATGAGTGGTCGGCTTGGTTTGCGGCGGCGGGAGGGCCTGTACCTTCACCTTCCCAGCAAATAATGATGTTCGACTCGTCAGTCAGTATGCTGGAAGCGGCGCAGACGGAAATAGGTATCGCACTGGCTCCACCCGCTATGTTTATGCACCTGCTACGTAGTGAACGCATAATCCAACCTTTTAGCACGACAGTCAGTCTCGGGGGATATTGGTTAACTCGCCTACAGTCCCGTACTGAGACGCCGGCTATGCGGGATTTTGCTCTGTGGCTGTTGTCTGAAATGAAGTCTGAGGGAGAATAGATCCGCATTAACGTCTAATAATACTGTTTGAGCCACCAAAATCTGCGAAGCATCGCTTCTGAAACAGTGGCCTATTGGAGAATACCAAAGGCCACCTGCAAGTAAATTAGTCGGTAATGCTTCGCTTTTTCTCTCGAATGTCTTGTTCAATTCCATCACGAACATCTTGCGGAATTTTCAGTGCGTCGCCCAGCGCGGCAAGATAGCTACGCTCCATAAAATGGTCCACATCAATGACGGCGCAACTCAGGAAGTAGAGTTCCAACGCCTCCTCTTCATTTTGAATATCACGCGCCAGTAATTGAGGGTCCAATGGCTGGTCAATGGCCTGTTGCACCAGACGTTCACCCTGCTCACTGATACCCGCTTCGCGCATATTCTGTTCAATAATACTGCGCTCTTTCGCATCAATATGCCCATCACTTTTGGCCGCAAACACCAGTGCCATGACCAACCGCTGCACACGCTGATCTACCGGGGCGACTTGCTGACCATACTGTGGTTCATCCTGATGATTCTGACGAATTCTGTCTTTATATTTATTCCATAACACGGTTCCCAGTACCGCGCCGCCGCCAGCTAATAACGCACTGCTACCATATTTGCTCAGTAGTTTACGTGAGGATTTACTGCCAACAAGTAAGCCGGCAAGGCCACCCAATGCGCCAGGCACTAACATATTACTCAGGCCAGAAGCCCCGTCACCGTTCTTCTTCGTTGTCTGCCCGAGCATTGACTGTAATTGTTGCATCAAGTTATTCATAATCTTCACCAATAAAGTGGAGTAAACAACCTGAGAATAAAGCAACAAATGTCAAGATGTGTATGAGGATGTAAAAAAGCCTGGCTACCCATATTGAAAATGCTTTTAAAATGCTGCTCCAACTTGAAAAAGATAAATAAAACACTTAAAGCCCATGCCATAGTGATGACTTTTCTGTCTAATCACCAGCATTTAAATGTGGAGAGAGATAACGCTATTTCTGACATCCAGTGACTTGCGGGTAGTTACGACATACCAACATGAGTTTTCTTTTGGGCTCAAAACCGTTATCCAGCATGCATCGCTGTATATCAGCCGCCTTTCTAATGGTAGGAATAAAAGAATTTGAACCCAGTGGTTGAGGATAACCACACTGGTACATCATCTGTTGGGCGATACGGTCATTCTCAATGGTATGTGAAAAATACAGTGAAGCCCCTGCTTTACGCCAGCTTATTCGCGAAGATTTATCCATACCCGAATCCGGCTTGATGGGGTGGAATCCACTATCAGCGGCAAAAGGCAACGCCTCAAGTTGGCGTAGACTCACTGCTCTCCCCTGTTTTTGTGCAACACAGGCAGGAGTTTGTTCGTAAACGTCAAAAATCTTAAAACCATGTTTAAAAACAAAACCTTGTTGTTCCATGGGTCTTCCCCGATTATGGTGGGAAAAATTCGCGCCTACTGTCTTGTTAGGGGTGAAACACTTATATGATAGGCTCTGTTTCTTGCTATTATTTTCCCTTCATTGACAGCCAGTCTTATCCGGAGGGTACATGCTTTTAAATATCAATTCATGCCTATGCACTTCAAGCTTAAGCATCGATTCCTTTGTTGATACCTCATCCACCTCAAAGAATTCAACTCAAGATAACCATTCCTCTGGTGGATATGTTACAACCAGTACAAAAGTGAAAGTATTAGAAATCAAGCCATTAGCTTCATGCCTGCATCCTAAATTAAGAATGAATGCTAAAGAATATACTCAGTACAAAGAACTCATGGATTCAATGAAAGGCTCGAATAAACATGTTCACTTTGATTGTTTTTCGTCTAGGAATGAGAGCGCCTCTCACATCAACGCTTTAGATGACGATGATACTGATTTCGTTCCATTTGAAGAGTTTGAGCAATGGCGCCTGCAGCGATTAAAAGATCAAGTGAGTATAAGCTCGTCCGATTCGGATGCTATCTCAGCTAAGCAATCCGAAAGATCTGCATTTTCTGTAGCACAGGTAATCTCAGCCAACTACGATATTCCAAGAAAACAATCAATCTCAACCAACTACGATATTCCAAGAAAACAGGCAATCTCAACCAACTACGATATTCCAAGAAAACAGGCAATCTCAACCAACTACGATATTCCAATTAAGAAATAAACGGTTAATGAAAACGCTCAGAAGCTCATATTCAGCTTACCGTAATGGAACATTACTCCCAGCTTAAAGCGCTCCCTGTTCCGGTAATCTCTGGCTTTTATTCTCAGCAACCTTATTTTGCTGTTCAGGGCTTCAGCATTGCCATTTGAGACGTTATGCCGCATGGCATTCAGTATCCCGTATAACCTTTTGCTGATTGTACCGGCCATGTTTTTCATTACCGGTACATCGCAACTTCTCGCCAGCGCTATCCATTGCTGCCAGTCTGTTCGCCGTTCAGTACTCCACGGTCGGTTCCAGATGTCTTTTGCCAGCTCCTTTAGCGTCCAGCACTGTCTTGTCAGTTGCATTTGCTCCCTGAGCCAGGTCAGTTTTTCCTGCCGGGGCTCTGTCATCCGTTTTTCACTGTATTGCCACAGGAAGCGGGTTCCTTTTGCCTGGCGGCGACTGTCCACCAGAAGCCGGGGATGCTCGGTCTGCCGTGTTTTATCGACGATTTCACCCAATTGTTTTGCCACATGGAAGCGATCAAAGGCGATTTTCCCTACAGCTCCCGGAAGATGGATGCGTGCCGCTTTGATATATCCGGCATTCATATCCATTGAGAATGTTTTGATGGCCTCCAGCTGGCCGTCGGTGAGAGTCCTGAGATAACTGGCAAGGTTTTCAGTTCCACGATCATCCGTTAATGCCAGCGCACGTCCTTCACGATCGGATATAACTGTGATGTATCGGTGCCCTTTTTTGAACGCTACTTCGTCCACATGCATATGTCGGGCTGATAACGGCTTCTTTATCCGGGCAAGCCCACGCTTAACAGCCTGTGTCATAATTCCGTCAACAGCATTCCAGCTAAGATTAAGTTGTTTCCTGACAGCATCAATGGTGCTGATCTTCAGCCATGAGAGGACGAATGATTCGAAAAGCAGCGTGTATCGGCTACCAACTCCGGCCCACGGAACAGGTAACGTCTGGCATCCATGGTCTGGACACATGACTCAAGGGACATTCGCCTCAACGACAGTCATGAATTGGCAGGTATCAAGATGACGCCATTTGCGGTGGCGGTGATCGTGAACAGGGCATTGCTGCCCGCATGTCGGGCAGATTAGCAGTGTATTTTTGGCGATCCCGACAACCACGGTGACAGAGCCAGCGTTTTCATCAAGGGAAAGTGATTCAACCTGCCACGGGGCGGACAGGTTGAGAATGTGGGCGTATAGCGATTTTTCATCCATGAAAATAGCACCTATAAATATTTCCTGTTTAATAATGAATAGAAATCATTTGTACGCATTTGTAATCGCCGGTCGATAATCTCTTTATCATTTTTAGTTGCAGAGTAATATTCAGTATAAATATCACGAAAATCTATTGGAAATAAACTTTCACTTTCTTTATCGTACAGCATATTACCTGTGTTGAGATCGTAATGGATTATACCCAACTCATTCAATTTACATATCAACTGCATATAAAGACTCTCAAGATTATCAGGGATATCAGCTGTATCAATGTCACTAAGGGGAGTCCCGGGCACGCGTAGCATTCGGAGGTACACATCACCGCCATGCCGTATAACAACTGATGCTTCATCGCCATAAAAAGCATTAAAAAGGTCAGACTCTTGCTTGGCCATTTCCAGAATCTCATTGTACTGGTTGCCAACAAGATCATACTTTTTATATAAAGCAGACGAATCATTCACATCTTCAAATACTTCTGCTGTCGAACCTTCCCCTATTAGCTTACCGAGAATGGGCTACGTTACTATGTCAGTATGAGAATTATTATTCTCAAATGGAAAAGGTGTTTGAATAATGGTAGGTGTTATTTTCATTACATGCCTTTGTTATGAAATTTAAAAAGCCCAAGAGATTTTTACATAAAATAACGTTACACGCTACCATCCAGGGATCTACATAAGTACATCTGCCATTACATAGATAGCCACCATGATCGAGGAAGACCCTGTTCATACAGTGGTAATACAACACAGTTTCGTTATCGCTAAAGTCTGGTTGAGGCCCTGGCAAAGGAACACCACATTGCCCCATCGCTACGCGGGCGTCATTCACCGTCGAATTCGGTCGCTGCCATTGTGTTAAATCAGGTGGTGGCGGGCAACCGGTAAGCAAAAAACTGACACCAACAGCGCTAGTGAGTAAATTAGCGTATGTTTAGTAAACATAAAATCCTTTGATATTGAAAATATCAGTACTCAATAACCCTACGTTATTAAGTTTTCCATTATGTGGTCTAAAGAGTGCTGTTACTCTCCGACAAGAATCACTTCAATTCCAATTTTGCGTAATCCATTCAAACTGTCGACGGGCATATCTTTATCGGTAATCACCATATGTATACGTTGGGTATCAATAATTTTATGCAAACTGGAACGGTTAAATTTACTGGAATCAGTCACCACAATAATACGTTCCGCCACTTCACACATCCGGCGATTTAAACGCGCTTCATCTTCATTATGGGTGCTCACCCCACGTTCAAGACTAATAGCATCTACACCGAGAAAAAGCATATCGAAATGATAGTTTTGCAAAGATTGATCAGCCTGATCACCGTAGAAAGATAATGACTGGCGTCGCAGATGCCCACCGGTCATCAACAGTTCCACACCTTCGGCATCCAGCAGCGAGTTCGCCACATTCATGCCATTGGTCATGGCAATAACCTCCTTATGATTGCGCATATATCGCGCTATTTCGCAGGTGGTTGTACCAGAGTCGAGGATAACGCGGTGCCCAGGTTTTATTAGATCTGCCGCAACACGAGCAATGCTACGTTTTAGCGAAGTATTAAGGGCGCTTTTATCTTCTACGGTTGGCTCAACTGCTGGTGTGCCGCCATCACAAACCAAGGCACCACCATAGGCACGCACGGCAATCCCCTGTTTTTCCAGAAAAGCCAGATCGTTGCGGATAGTCACCGTAGAAACGCCAAATAATGACGATAAATCATTAACCTGGACACTTCCCTGTTGGCGAAGACGTTGAATAATTTGCTCACGCCGTTCACTGGTACCTGTTATCCGTTTGTCCATTATCGAATCAGTATTGCTCATAGGTGATCCTTTCCAGAAGCCTTTCGTTTCATTTCACTTCATCTATTAACGCCTTCCCTTTGCCGGCAAGCAAGTCTTAACATTATCGAAAATCCGCACACTTACACCGTAAAAATCCTTTCATTATGCTTCTTTTTCGAAACAGATCTCAATTCAATTATCTTTCATTTGTTTTTATTAACCCATAAAGCAGTATTAAATGAAATAAATCGAAAGATAAAAAGACATTTAACTCATACAGAGAGGAAAGTGAAACATTTAACCGAGTTTGTGGCTGACCATAAACAGGATACAGGATGTGGCATCTTTGCCGTCTGTTCTGCGCACCTGTTGGTCTTGGAAGCGGCACTCAAGATATTGGAACTGACGGCAGGTAAAGTGGCCGCGTTTTATGACTCACCAACTGGCTTTCGTCACGGGCCTAAATCACTGGTGAATGCTGAAACACTGGTGGTGGTTTTTGTTTCAAGCCACTCTTACACTCGGCAATATGACCTCGATTTGCTGGCCGAATTGCACCGCGACCATCAGGCGATGCGCGTCGTGGCAATATCTGCCGTAACCAGCCCTGAAATAGAACACGGCCCGCATATCCTGTTACCAACATCACGGCATTTTATTGATGTCGAACAGGCCTTCTGCTTCCTGATGTATGCACAAATTTTCGCCCTCACCGAATCCATCAAAGCAGGTATTACCCCGGCCCCCCTTCTGCCAGCGGCACCGTAAACCGTGTAGTGCAAGGTGTTGTTATTCATCCCTGGAAAGGCTGAGAGGAGCATGACATGAGTATTATTTCTACTAAATATCTTCTTCAGGATGCGCAGGCCCGGCGCTACGCAGTACCGGCTTTCAACATCCATAACGCGGAAACTATTCAGGCCATCCTCGAAGTCTGTAAAGAGATGCAGTCTCCAGTGATACTAGCGGGCACGCCCGGCACTTTTAAACATATTGCGTTTGAAGAAATCTACGCACTGTGTGAAGCCTATTCTGAAAGTTATGGGATGCCACTGGCGCTACATCTTGACCACCACGAATCCCTTGATGATATTAGCCGCAAGGTGAATGCCGGTGTGCGTAGTGCAATGATTGATGGCAGCCATTTCCCGTTTGCCGAGAACGTGCGTCAGGTCAAGACTGTGGTTGATTTTTGTCATCGCCACGATTGCAGTGTTGAAGCTGAGTTGGGGCGGAGTGGAAGATGATATGGATGTCATGAAAGAAGTGGTGCGCAGTAAAGTCACTGTCTGCGGATCAGTCAATAAACTCATTCCTGAAACCGAAACCTCGCTATAAATCTTGTGCGGTTAAATGTTACCCGGCCATTGTCGGGTAACGCCGTTTATCCGCTATTCCAATATCCGAATCTTAAACGATAACCTTGTTCTGGCTTTTGACGCTTATTGTTACAATGTTATGATAAGTGGCTGAGAGCAATTGAAATCACGATGACAAGGGAAACGTTTTGAACACGAAAAGCAGAATGCAGTTGTGGCCACGGTTGGCGTTATATGCAATGGCTATCTTGCTATTGGCTGGGTGCTCAAACAATTCAAATCGTGACTATGCCAAGCTGCCGAAGGGCAGTTACAACGACAAATCCTACACCGTCAAAAAGGGTGATACCCTCTATTTTATCGCCTGGATCAGTGACAGTGAAGTCAGTGACCTTGCTCGTATCAACAAGCTAAAACCCCCTTATCGACTGGAAGTTGGGCAGAAGTTGCGACTTGATAGTTCGAGTTCAACAGGGCGTCTGACGTCAACTAAACGCAAATCATCAAGCTCGACGCTGGCTAAATCGACACCACCGCCTGGTGCAAGTCGTTGCTGGCGTTGGCCCACCAGCGGCCAAGTTATCTCTAAATATTCCACTGCCGATGGTGGTAATAAAGGGATTGATATTGCAGGTAAACGCGGGCAGCCAGTCTATGCATCAGCCAAAGGGAAAGTGGTGTATGTCGGCAATCAACTGCGCGGCTATGGCAATCTCATTATGATTAAGCACGGCGAGGATTTCATTACCGCTTACGCCCATAACGACACCATGCTGGTGAATAATGGTCAGGATGTTAAGGCTGGGCAGAAAATAGCCACTATGGGAAGCACAGGAACAGATACCCTAATGTTGCATTTTCAGATTCGCTACCGGGCAACAGCGCTGGACCCACTGCGCTATCTGCCTGCACAAGGAACGCCACCGAAGTGCTAGCTAATTAAGGTTTAGGCTATCACGGATAGATAAAAGGCCCCTGTTTAGGAGCCTTGTTTTTGATACTATTTCAGTCATGAAGCTCGGTTATCATTACGCCAGAATTTGTTTCACGAATGCTTTGATTTCTTCAACCTGACAGTTATCGAAGAAACACTGCTGGAAACGTTCACCGCTCACGGCTGTTTTCACCAATTCCGGATCGATAGCGCGCAGTGTATCAAGATAGTTTTCTTTCACTACTGCCGCTTTCACCTGATTCAAAATACCCGCGTTACGCACTTGCGGCTCTTTACGATCCAGTGGGTAGCCTTCACCTTTCACGCCGGTGAACGCTTTCTCAAAAATGTAACGCACATTCAGTTCAGCACCCCAGCCAAAACCTTTGGCGAATGGCAGTGACAGTGCGTTACCGTTGTTAATCTGAGCAAACAGGAAAGCATCTGCTGGATCGATGCAATAACCACACACAACACCTGGATGAATGTTCAATGACATCATCGCACCCTGACCCGTACCGCAGCCAGTGACCACGAAATCTACTGCTTTAGCGTTTAGCAGGATGCTGGCCATAATCCCCAGATGGATATAAGTCAGATGATGGTCGTTCTCATCACTCATACCTACGTTGTATACCGGGTACGCTTTTTCTGAGGCCACAGCGTTCAGCTCTTTCAAGATGATTGCGTTTTTACCCGCCTGGCTGTTTTCCATCATCAGTGCGATTTTCATTTATTATCTCCGTTGCGCCAATGAGCTTCAGCCCATTGGGTGTGATAGTTAGACTTGACTGTGCTGACCATAGCAACTTGGAAACAAAATTTCAATTTTAATGGAAGGATGTTTTATAAATATCACATTTCAGGATTTACCAAAAACTCGCCCGTGTGGCGACTGAGGTAGAAGACCTGCCCATCCTTTTGGCAGGCCTTTATGACTCACTGATTAGAAAGCGTATTTAAATCCGACTGTTAGTGCTGTATCACTATAACTTTTATCACCTATTTTCTGGGCGACGTTAGCCAATAGTCTACGGATGCGCTCAGACCGTTGATATCATATTTCTCACCTGACAGTTGCTCACCGTTTACTTCCGCGTTCAGTGAACTGTATTGCAGCCAACTATCACCATTTACGGTTAAGGTTTTATAAACCCTCGTATTCGGTGTACTAAAGCCGAGCGTTGAATCATTCAGGGCCAATGATGCAATATCTGAATCATCGGTAACCTGCCACAAGCTACCTCCATTGATCGATACCGCACCGGTGCTATTTGTCGCGCCAGTCCAACTGGCATTATTGTCCATTGCCAGCGTTGCGATATTACGTGCCGAACCATGCCAGCTCGCACTACTATCTAGCGTCACACTACTGCTGCCAGCCGTTGGCCCGCATATCGCCATTTAGCATCGCACCGCTATTGGCGCTAAAAGCGACACTACGGGTACTCAACACATCAAAGTAGCCATGACCCGCGCTCGCGCCCATCATCGAAATAGTTGAATCACTCAGATTAAGCGTTGCATTGTTACCCCCTGCGCAAATGCGAAAGAGGGTAAACATAAAATAGCTAAAATAGTTTTTTTAAATTTCAAACGGTCTGTGCGACATTAACAGCCGCCGGTCAAGAACAACCAAATTGAAGCTGCGCAACTCACTCGCACAGCCTCAGTGCCGTTAGTGATGCAACATCTCGTGGACAATGTCATCTTTATCTAACGTTATCGGGTAAAAGGTTGGCCAGTTATCCATTTCTTTCAGCAGCTTCTCTTGTGATTCGTTACTCATATAGACATGAAAATGCTGGGATTTCTGTGGCTCAATAATATGGTCACTGAATTGGACATATTTCGGGGCTTTAGAACTGGCATCTTTACATTCATATAAATAGCGCACTCCTTTCTTCCCTGAATCATAGTGCATTATTTTAAAACCAGAGTAGCTGTATTGGCAGGAGTTAACCGCTTCTGGGGTATGAAAATCAATAGTATTGTTCTCAATACCAATCATCGTAATATCAGTTGCATAGCCTTTTTTATAATACTCCCGGTACTCCTCAATTGTTTTATTTTTGTTCTTTTTGGCTTTATCTGCCAGCACCGGATCCAAGTCACCTTGCAACAGATAGGGATTAATCGATTGCCACACCCCATCCCAATCACTGAGTGGCCGATCTTTAACGCCTTTATCTGCAAAGATACCTTCACTTGCTTTGCGTGCTGCTTCAGATTGTTGATGCTCATGGCTATGTTTACCATGAGCAAACGAATTAAAACTGGTCAAAGATACGCAAACACTAAGTGCAATGATGGATAGATGGTGCAATTTCATTGGCATGAAAAACTCCTGTCGGTTGATATTAATGTGATGTTATATTATTACAATATCATCAATCAACAGGTTTTTACCCCTTATTAACTCACTACAGCCTCGTAACTTCGAGCCACGCCATTCCTGGCGCGGACGCTGTACTCTTCCACCAGCCCCACCAGAGACAGCGTCATCGTGTCAGCAATGTGAATATTTGGTGTTTTATCGTTCAGGAAATAGACTAACCCATAATAAATGGCTATCAGAAAGCTGTGGCTGTAATTGGCCACCTTTAATGGCTGGCAACCACCAACATCCTTGCGAAGCGCTAAGTTCATGCGTTTCTGTGTGGCTAATAAGCCATTTTCCCCTCACTACATAGACTAATCCGCCATGTGAGGCAGGAAGTTCTTGCGCTGAGCTAATAGGTGTTACGCTTGCCTGCCAGCAGCCTCGGCGAGTCATGATATTAAAATCCTGGCTGCTCCCCCCGAGTAAATGAGCATGGATGGGTATATCACCAGGAAAAGCAAAAGGCTGTAATGGGGTTGAAAGGGTATGGGCTTCCCAGTGAGGGCTGGAAAGCACTACTCCTTTTCCTGAGAGTAAAGTAATGGATCGGTCAATATCGGGAAATACTGAGAACGGGCCATCCTGCTCAATGGTTGCGATGCTGGCACGCCAGGCAAAATCATCACCTCCAACTGGCCAACATGCAATTTCACGGGTTTCACCACCGCCATTTCGCCAACGGCTAACCGGTAGACTGGCAAAATCAAAAATGGTAAAGCTCATCAGACCTCCTGTTGACAGGCTTTTAGTACCACCAGAAAAGCCTGTGCAGTTTGCTGTTGCATTGGATGATATCTATCCACTATTACCGCATTGCCCGCCACATAAACATCCCGAATTTGCGATTTATCCCCCGCAAATAACCATCGATTCAATAAAGAAGCAGATTCTGTGCCACCAATATAAGGATCATTGCCATCCAAAACTAACCAATCGGCACGATAACCTTCTGCTATCTGACCAATATTGCTGCCGCAAGCTTGCTGCCCCCCAGCTAAAGCTTGGGTATAAAGTAAATTGGCAACCGCTGGATACTGTTCATTAGTCAGGCGATTACGACGCTGATCACGCAGGCGCTGCCCATATTCCAACCAACGTAACTCCTCCACTACATTCAGAGAAACATGGCTATCGGAGCCTATTCCCCAGCGACCATGATGCTGTAAATAATCTACTGCCGGGAAAATACCATCCCCCAAATTGGCTTCCGTTGTTAGGCATAATCCGGCAACAGCCTGACTTTTAGCCAACCGAACAAGTTCTGACTCATCCAAATGTGTGGCATGAACCAGGCACCAACGACTGTCGACGGGCACATGATCGTACAACCACGCCACGGGCCGTTGCCCACTCCAGGCAAGGCAATCGTTGACCTCTTTTTGCTGCTCTGCAATATGGATATGCACTGGTAACTGTTTATCCGATGCCTGCAATATTTCCTGCATTTGACTTAACTCAACAGCGCGTAATGAATGAAAGCACAGGCCTTGATTTTGTAGGGGCTGATTCGCCAATTGTTTAGTGATAACTTGCTGCTGCTTGAGATAGCTTTCTGTGTTTTGAATAAAACGGCGCTGCCCTTGTTGAGCGGGTTGACCACCGAATCCCGCGTAACTGTACAATACCGGTAATAAGGTCATCCCTATTCCAACGTCTTGCGCGGCCTGACTTAGGTGTAATGTCATCTCCCCCGGATCACTGTATGGGCTACCGTCGGGGCTGTGATGCAAATAATGGAACTCTGCGACTTGGGTATAGCCACCTTTTAACATTTCGATATATAACTGACGAGCAATCACACCGACATGTTCTGGTGTCAATCGCTGGACTAATCGATACATCAAATCTCGCCATGTCCAAAAACTGTCCTGCGGGTTACCCGCAATCTCAGCTAATCCAGACATCATGCGCTGAAAAGCGTGAGAATGTAGATTAGGCATTCCGGGCACTATCGGCCCCGAGAGAATTTGGCAATCCGTGTCACTGCTGCCCGTCATAATGCGCTGAATGTTGCCCTGTTCATTGACAGTTATCTGTACGTCATTCGCCCATCCATCAGGTAAGAAAGCACGTTTGGTAAAATAAACTGGCATAGCGATATCCCAATATTTTGTTCAGAGTCAAACGCGCTGAGCAGCAGCTGCGTCAATTAATTAAACCACTAACTTGTATATACATATACACACGCTAAATTCAACCGTAGACTTAGCGTATATTTTCTTATCTGACGAGGTTAACGTCGTGGCGGAACAACAAACAACCTTACAATTAAGTCCCGCAATGGACGATACTCCTGCCCCCATTTATCAACGCGTTAAGTTAGCTATTATTCGCCAAATTAGGACTGGAGTCTGGCAGCCCCATCAACGTGTACCATCAGAGAGTGAGCTAGTCGCCGAGTTAGGGGTCAGTCGTATGACCATCAACCGGGCGTTACGTGAACTCACTAGTGAAGGTTTTCTGATCCGCATGCAAGGCGTAGGAACCTTTGTTGCTGAAGCAAAGGCGCACAGTGCCTTACTTGAAGTTCATAATATTGCTGACGAAATCACTGCACGTGGTCATCGCCCATAGTAGTAAGATTTTGCAGTTAGAGGCGCGGCCAGCAAGTTCTGAAGAGGCGATTGCTTTAGGCATTCAGCCCGGTCAACAGCTGTTCTATTCGCAAATTGTTCATTACGAGAATGATATCCCCATTCAGGTCGAGAATCGTTGCGTCAATCCAAGCACCGCGCCTGATTATATGAAGCAGGATTTCAACCAAATCACCCCTTACAGTTACCTCACCCAAGCAGCCCCGCTAACTGAAGGTGAACATATTGTCGAAGCTGTTATTCCAAACCCCCTTGAGCGGCAGTTGCTGCAATTAGAAGAGCATGAACCGTGCCTACTGATTCGCCGTAGAACCTGGTATGGAAAAGCAATTGTGACCGTTGCTCAACTGCTTTATCCCAGCTCTCGCTATCAACTCTATGGCCGTTTTACCCCACAAGGTACCGTCACGTCCTGATCAATTTTATTTCTCTGCGAGAAGTGCGAAGTGTTACGCAATTGTTTAAATCCCTATCTTGCCGATAGTGAATTTATGCGCTAGGTTGTCCATGATTGTATATACAACTTAATTCTGTACATCTTAGGGAGTCAGATGGTGTCAACAATTCACTGCGACAGTTTGTGGTACGGTGCCGATATCGTGACCATGCGTGGAGGGAAGTATCACCTGATCCCGCAAGGGGCAATGGCGGTGACTGACGGTAAAATAGTCTGGATCGGGCCATATAATGAATTACCCAGACTCAGCGCTTCACGCGAGGTTATCTACTCAAGTGGCCTTATCACCCCTGGATTAATTGATTGCCATACCCATTTGGTGTTTGGTGGTGATCGAAGTGCCGAGTTCGAACAACGTCTTAATGGTGTGAGCTATGCAGAAATTGCCGCCAATGGCGGCGGTATCGTGTCAACAGTCAGAGCAACACGAAATGCTAGTGAACAGCAATTACTGGAACAAGCTTTATTTCGTCTAAAGCCATTACTTGCTGAAGGGGTAACCTGCATTGAAATTAAATCTGGTTATGGCCTCAGCCTTGAGAGTGAAATAAAAATGCTCCGAGTGGCACGCCAGTTAGGCGAATTATTGCCTGTCACAGTCAAAACAACCTGTCTGGCTGCTCATGCTTTGCCACCCGAATTTTCTGGTCGGGCTGATGATTACATTGATTTCGTTTGCGACACCATTATTCCCCAAGTTGCAAAAGAAAAGCTCGCCGATGCTGTTGATGCTTTTTGTGAGCATCTGGCATTTTCACTCGCTCAAGTTGAGCGTGTATTTTTAGCGGCACAGCAAGCCGGTTTACCGGTAAAACTGCATGCAGAACAACTTTCCTCGCTCCATGGCAGCACGTTGGCTGCCAAATTTAATGCCATGTCAGCTGATCACCTTGAATACGCAACGGAGTCAGATGTTAGAGCAATGGCCGATGCGGGTACGGTCGCGGTATTGCTACCGGGAGCTTATTATTTATTGCGAGAAACGCAATGCCCTCCAATTGAACTATTTCGCCAATATAACGTGCCGATGGCATTAGCCAGTGATGCCAATCCGGGAACATCGCCAGCACTCTCACTACGGCTGATGCTCAATATGGCATGCACCTTGTTCCGTATGACTCCGGAAGAAGCACTCGCAGGTGTCACTTGCCATGCGGCTCAGGCTCTGGGGTTGCAAGAAACGCAAGGAACACTGGAAACAGGTAAGTTGGCAAATTGGGTTCATTGGCCATTATCGCACCCTGCTGAATTGGCTTACTGGCTCGGCGGTCAATTGCCCGCATCTGTTGTTTTCCAAGGAGATGCTCGCCCATGAATCTGGTTGATCCGTTAAGTTTCCAGGTTGGAAAACTGCCTTTACTCATCAGTATCCCCCATGCAGGTACACGGCTGACTCCCGCCGTTGAAGATGGCCTGACAGAAGCCGCCCGACCGCTTTCAGATACCGACTGGCATATTCCCCGTCTCTATGATTTCGCCCATAATATTGGCGTCAGCATGGTTATCGGCAATTATTCTCGCTTAGTGGTTGATCTGAACCGTCCAGAAGATGATCAGCCGCTATATACAACCGCAACTACCGGTTTGTTCCCAGAAACGCTGTTCGATGGCCGCCCCTGTTTTATGCCAGGCAAAACGCCGTCTCCTCAGGAGCGTCAATCCTACTTGTTACATATCTGGCGGCCTTACCACCAGCAAATTCAGCTCGAATTGATGCGGCTTAAAGCCAAATTCGGTTATGTATTGCTGCTTGATGCCCATTCAATTGCCTCAGTTATCCCGAGGTTGTTTGATGGGAGACTGCCAGATTTGAATTTTGGGACCAATAGTGGGGCCAGTTGTGCGCCATCGCTAAGTACGCAATTGATAGAGTGTTGCGAACGCCAATCTGTGTTTAGTCATATATTAAATGGCCGCTTTAAAGGTGGTTACATAACTAGAGCATATGGTTCACCACAGGATCATCAGCATGCAGTGCAACTTGAGTTATCCCAGTTAAACTATATGTCTGAGGCCGAACCCTATTCTTATCTGCCTGAACGGGCTGCGCACTTACAACAGTTACTCCAGCAGTTGGTTATTACAATGCTGAAGTGGGGTGAACAACAATATCAGCGCTAATTTGTCGTAATACTTTCTTATCCAACTTTTAATGATTTTAAATGCAAAAAAGGCAGGGATAACCCCGCCTTTTTTATTCACCTATTTCCGACACAGAAAAGGGTAATCTTTACTGAATTAACTTAGAAACGGTAAGTCAGGTTAACCGCAACAGTATCGTCGGTACCCAGACCCAGCGGATTGTTTTCATCCAGCAAGTTAATTTGGTAGTCAACATAGGTAAACATGTTTTTATTGATGTAGTAAGTCACACCAATTTCAGCATATTTCAGCAAGTCAGCACTACCGACTGCATCCAGGTCTTTACCTTTAGACTGAACATAAGCGATAGATGGGCGAATGCCATTTTCGAATTGATATTGAGCAACCAATTCTACGTTCTGGGTTTTGTTCGCGATCAGTGCTTTGTATGGTGTCATATTCAGCGTTTCGCCGTACATAGCTGCGATGTAAACCTGGTTGGCATCATATTTCAGCGCAGTAGCCCAAGCTTGAGCTTTATCACCGGTAGCACTGTTAGCCAGATTTTTCTGACCCAAGGTACGGTTAGAATTAGAGTATGCTGCTACGAAACCAACGCCGCTGCCTTCGATGTCTTGATAATCAACAGACAAACCGTAACCGTCGCCGTTAGCTTTCTGAATTGCGCGCTCATTATTGGTGGTATCACCATCATCATTGCGGCCCTGATACTGAGCAGCAACATTCAGGCCTTTTACCAGACCGAAGAAGTCAGAGTTACGGTAAGTTGCCAGACCGGTTGAACGGCCAGTCATGTAGTTATCAGTGTAAGCGATTGAGTCGCCACCGAACTCTGGCAACATGTCGGTATAAGCCAGTGCGTCGTACACTACGCCATAGTTACGGCCATAATCGAAAGAGCCAAATTCAGCAAATTTCAAACCAGCAAAACCTAAACGGGTTTTATTGCCTTTGTCGCCCCAAGATTCAGCATTTTTAGCAGCAACGTTATATTCCCACTGGCCGAAACCGGTCAGTTGGCTATTGATTTGTGTTTCACCTTTAAAACCAAAACGCACATAAGTATCATCGGCATTATTATGATTTGTGAAAATGTATTTAGCGGCTACGCGGCCATAAAGATCCAGCTTATTGCCATCTTTATTATAAATTTCTGCTGCGTTTGAGAGAGTAGGAACGATACTCAAGGTGACCGCTAAGGCCAGCACACTGCGCTTCATCATTATTTTTCCTTTAAATTTTAATAAAATTAACCCGCGGACTAAATTAGTTAGTTACCTGTCTTTGTAAAGCGAATAGACATTATCACTAAGCACGAAAAGTTAAAACGGTAAAATTGAAGATATACAGGTATAAACAGGTAATCAATTGTAACAAAATGTTTTTAGGTAATTAGATATAACCAAAACAGTGCAATAGCACCATTTAGGTGCAAAGTCATTTCAATTTGTTTCTTTTTTGTTCTTTTGAGTGGTTAGATTTGTAAAATGGAGTGGATATCACACTTATAATCTATTTTTTATATATCCAAAGCCATTTATCGACTATTTAAAATACAAATAATCAAGGATGAATACCCTATTTGGTGCAACAAAGAAAAGAACAAAGTATAAATGGCATTAATAGGTTTATGAAAAGTGTGGTTTTAGCGTGTCGTTAATTAGATAGGTTTTATCAAACTGCCGATGAGCGATATAAAATTAAATAAGATATTTTTTAATTTAATGCAGAGAAAATGAACTATTGATGTTGGGAAGTCACTTTTTTACATACCAAAAGAGATATATCTCTTTAAATTTAGCTTAAGTAAAACGCCCCGTGGTGATATTACCCTACGTAACTATATAGGGCGGTATTAGTCTTATAACCTTACTTAAGCTTGTAGTAAGTCATTCTCATCCATTTGCACTAGCATGATGCCTGCACGCAATCCCAACGCAACACGCGGATTGGGGAATAAGATCCACTCATATTCATGTTCAACGCAATAATGCTCATTGAGCTGTTCTATCATCAATGTTCCTTGCGGATAGCGAGTGAAGTTTACCGTGTCATCCGCCACCCACAATTTAAAATCAGCATGTTGCTTCAGGAGTGATTTAACGACACGATAAAATATCATTGCCTCGGTAGATCGAGTAGGCAATTGCCCTCCGCTGACCAATGCACGTAAACCCGTAGTGATCGGCCTAAACTGTTCGAGCTGATTTTGCCCAAAGGGTAGCGCTTTGCCCAATTCCAACGTACAACTGGCCGCCTGGCAGAACTCACTACTGAAGTGGGCAAAGGTTCCACCCGCCGAGGTATGCATGACTAATGCATCTAACTCACTATCTTTTAGCCAACGTAACATTGCCGCACAATAAGGCGTTGTTCGGTAAGGTAACAAACCAAATCGGTTATGATGTGAACCCCGAATGGCCGTATGTAGATCATAATGTAAGCGTAAAGACAGGGGATCAGATGCAAAAAACTCCCCCACCTTTTGTTCAAGGATTTCAGCCCGTCTTGCCTCATCAGTTAGTGAATGATTTTTATAACGCCCACCAAACATGCGATTGATATCTGCGGTGAGATAGCGTTCCCCGGCTCTGATAGCTGGCGGATTACCTAATATCACTAACAAACGCACGGCTAATGGCAACTGACTAGCTAATAGATCAGAGACTAATTGGTTTAGAATCTCAATCGGAGCTGTTTCATTTCCATGGATACCGGCCGATAACACCACTGATTGCGAACAGGTTCCGTGGGGGGTGAGCATCAATACCCCCTCATCCACCCATTGCCATTTAAGGTTTGATGTTTCGCCGCTAGTGAGTGACGGTGGAACCCCCGATAGGGTGATTGACAGAAAATCTGGCATCATCGTCCCTTCCCTTTGCTTATCTTTTTTCATGGCTCATGCCGTTCGATTTTTGCTATTTCGATTAAAGATGTTGGAACGGGTATATCGAACCCAAATTGAGTATCTTGGTCAATTCATCCAATGCTTGTCGCCCTTCTTGTAACAACTGTGGGTCAGCCAAGTCCTTAAATTGCAAGCGATCGCGATAGTGCTGATCGACCCAATTATTCAGCGCAACAAACAAAGCAGGAGTCATCATCACTCTGCTATTCACTGCCGCTAACTCAGTATCATTGAGCGCAACACGTAGCCGTAGGCAGGCCGGACCACCACCATTGTGCATACTTTCGCGCAGGTCAAAGACCCTGACTTCATCAATCGGACCACCACTATTTATCAGCTCAGACAGATATTCCCACACTGCGGGACATTCCTGGGATTCTTGTGGAATAACCAGCAGCATCTTGCCATTGGCCTTACTCAGTAACTGGCTGTTAAACAGATAGCTCGATACCGCTTGTGCGACAGAAACTTGTGCTGCGGGCACCTCAATGGTGAACAGCTGTTGCTCAATTCGCCCCATTTTGCGACGCAGATCTTCCATTACTCGGATATCGGGTACGAAAGCATGTTGGTGGTGGAATAACACGTTTTGGTTACTGACCGCGATAACATCATTGTGGAACACCCCTTGGTCGATCACCGCCGGATTCTGCTGTACAAAAACAGCGCGTTCAGGGTCTAACAAGTGCAAACGTGCCACGGCTTCGCTAGCTTCTAATGTTTGGCGCGCAGGATATCGACTGGGCATCGCCCCGTTTTCAAACCCTTGACGGCCATAAACAAAGACCTGAATCGCCGGGCGGTCATACTCTCCCCCCAGGCGATTATGATTAGCTGCACCTTCATCGCCAAATAACTCAACAGAGGGCAATGCATCGTGGTGAACAAAGTGACGGTGATTATTAAAAATGCTTTTTAATATTGCTGAGGTTGTATCTGCCTCGATGGCGCGATGAAATTTATTATTCAAATTTGCCACGGTAAAATGAACTCGCCCGTCAGCGCTGTCCGCGGCAGGTGATACTGTTGCCGCATTAGCTGTCCACATTGATGAGGCAGAGCTGACCGCCGATAATAGCCGCGGCGATTTGCGTACCACTTCGCTTAATACTTGCTCATCTGATCCACTGAAACCCAACTGGCGTAAAAACCCCATCGCTGGGCGCTCTTGTGGGGGAAGAACGCCTTGCTTGTAACCTAAATCGGCCAGTGCTTTCATTTTTAGCAGGCCCTGTTTTGCTGCCAGCCGTGGGTTGGAGAGTGTATTTTGATGCCTGGTGGAGGCCTCATTACCAAAAGACAATCCGGCATAGTGATGTGTCAGCCCAACCAATCCATCGAAGTTAACTTCATATCCTGCCATCGTATTCTCCGTTCGCACCTATGAGTTAATCAGGTCAGTGGGCTAATCAGGTAAGTCGAATGAAATACCTGGCGACAGTGTTGCGGGCAGTGTCAGGCTTTCACTTTCGAGTGATGCCATTGGCCAGGCACAATAATCTGCGGCATAAAATGCACTTGGTCGATGATTACCTGAAGCCCCAACCCCACCAAATGGAGCTGCACTGGAGGCTCCGGTCAAAGGTTTATTCCAGTTAACAATACCCGCACGAGCTTCCAATAGCAGTTGTTCAAACTGTTGCCGGTCTTCTGAAACTAAGCCGATAGCTAAACCAAATCGGGTCTGATTGGCTATTTTTAGTGCCTGGTTAAAATCGCTATAGCGAATAACACTCACTAGCGGGCCAAAATACTCTTCATCAGGGACCTCGCTGATACCGGTAATATCAATGATACCTGGGGTCAAAACCGCACTTTGGCTGTCAGGTCGGGTCATGGTTAATAAGGTTTTCCCCCCTAATGACAGCAAATGTTGCTGTGCTGCCAGCATTTTTTCAGCCGCTTGAGATGAAATCACCGCCCCCATAAAAGGAGCCGGTTGACTATCCCAGCGCCCAATACAGAGCGCTTTACTCACCGCAACAAAACGTTGTAAAAATGCATCGCCCCCAGCGCCACTCTTGACCAACAAGCGGCGCGAGCAGGTACAACGCTGACCAGCAGAGATAAAAGCCGACTGAATCGCGAGGTTTACCGCTGCATCACAGTCTTTGACCTGCTCAACAATCAGGGCATTATTCCCCCCCATCTCCAACGCCAGAATTTTCTCCGGTTGCCCCGCCAGTTGCCGGTGTAAGTGGTAACCGGTATTGGCACTGCCGGTAAACAGTAAACCATCAATATCAGGTTGAGCCGCCAGCGCTTCGCCAGTGTCACGTCCGCCCTGAACTAAATTGAGTACGCCATCAGGAATGCCTGCCAATTGCCATAACTTGACAGTTTCTTCTGCCGTTACCGGGGTCAATTCACTGGGTTTGAACACCACCGTATTGCCCGCTAACAAAGCAGGAACAATATGTCCATTGGGCAGATGTCCGGGAAAGTTATAAGGGCCAAAAACCGCCAATACGCCATGTGGCCTGTGCCGCAGCACTGAGATAGCGTCCGCCATCGGCGTTTGACTGCTACCGGTTCGGGTTTGATAGGCTTGCAGCGAAATAGCCACTTTGCCCATCATGGCCTGCACTTCTGTTAGCGTTTCCCAGTGCGGTTTACTGGTTTCCAGACTTATCGTTCGCGCTAATTGCTGCTTATGTTGTTCGAGTAATACGGCAAAACGCTGAATAATCGCCACTCGCTGTTCCAATGGCGTTCGCGCCCATGTGGGGAAAGCATCACGCGCAGCGCGACAAGCAGCGGCGACATCTGCGCTATCAGCGGCACGCGCTTGCCACAATAATTGCTGTTCCATAGGGTCATGTTTATCAAAATGGGCACCTTTACCGGTGCGCCATTCCCCCTGAATAAACAATGCAGGATGGGTCATTTTTTAGTCTCCGGGGCAAAAAGGCTGATTATCCGAACCACATCACCCGCCACAACACCCAGTGCCGCTGCATTGTCAGGGGTTAAATGCAGAAATTCGTCTGATAGATGGGTGTTAATTAATATGGAACGAAATTCTTGGTAACGGTCATTGGCCACTAAATAAGCGCTGCCACTTGGGTCAATATCAATATCATCAATAACCACTTTTCGCTGGCTGCTATCGCGCACCGCCCGCACTTCGTCGGTGTTGGCTTCCAACGTCGGCCCACCATCAAAAATATCGACATATCCCTGATATTGCAGGCCTTCAGTCTCCAGAACCGCGCGAGCAGGTGCGGTGTGAGGATGAACCTGGCCTATCACTGCACGGGCTTCTTCTGCCAAAAAATCCACATACAGCGGGTGTTTCGGCATCAGTTCGGCAATAAACGCTTTTTGCCCCGTCCCACTCAGGTAATCGGCTTTTGCAAATTCGATAGAGAAAAAGTGACGACCGACATTTTCCCAAAATGGTGAACGGCCTTGTTCATCGGTGTAACCGCGCATCTCAGCAATCAATTTGCGCGAGAAGTGCTGGCGAAATGCGGCGATAAACAAAAAACGAACTTTCGATAAAAAGGGGCCGTTTTTATCTTTACGATATTCAGGGTCAAGAAACAGTGTGCAGAGTTCACTATAACCAGTGTGATCATTGCTCAAAAATAGCGTCGGCACTGATTTGTACACATTGAGGGTTTTAGAGGCATGAACTAATGTCCCCACACGGAAGTTATACCAAGGGTCATTCATTCCCACAGCCACTTCTATAGCACTGACGCCCACCACTTTCTCTCGCTCAGTGTCTTCTAATACGAACAGGTAACCTTGCTCACCCACAGCCAAAGAACCTTGCCAGGTATTTAATGCACGCTCAATTCTGGCGGCGAGGTGTTGCTCATTTTGTGGCAGTGAGGTCATGCCAACGCCAGTTTTCCCAGCCAACTCCAGAATATCGGCTAAATCACGGCGTTCTACCGGGCGAACTCTCATCATATTCAAGGTCCTTGCTGACTGCCGATGTATTACGGCTAATGTATTACGGCTGATGTGTTACGACTTAGCCTTACGACAGACCTGCTCAATACCCATAGCAAGTCGGGCCAAGCCCTCTTTAATATCGTGCTGAGAAATAATCAGTGATGGTGCAAAGCGGACAACATCGGGGCCAGCAATCAGAGCGATTACCCCATGCTGAGCTGCGGCCTGAATGATATCTTTGGATTTGCCGGCATAATCACTGTTCAGCACACAGCCAATCAACAAGCCGCGCCCGCGTATTTCGGCGAAAACCTTGTAACGCGCATTGATGTCTGCCAAACCCGCCAAGAACCATTGGTGCCGCTCTTTCACGCCCGACAATACAGCTGGTGTGTTGATGAGAGATAAAACGGTGCCCGCCACCGCACAAGCTAATGGGTTACCGCCGTAAGTTGTCCCGTGACTGCCGACATTCAGTGCACTGGCATATTTTGTGGTCGTCAGCATGGCGGCTATCGGGAACCCGCCCCCAAGAGCTTTGGCGCTGGTCAGGACATCAGGGGTGACGCCATAATGCATGTAGGCATACAACTCACCGGTACGGCCAACACCGGTTTGTACTTCATCAAAAATCAGTACCGCATTATGGCGATCACACAATGCACGTAGGCCATGCAGGAACTCGCTATCTGCGGGTAACACGCCCCCTTCACCTTGAATCGGCTCGACAATCACCGCGCAGGTTTGATCGGTAATAAGCGCTTCGGCAGAGGCCAGGTCATTGAAAATGCCGTGGCTAATCCCCCCCCGGCAATGGAGCAAAATCCTGCGAGTACTTGGGCTGGCCTCCCGCCGAAACAGTGAACAGTGTCCGGCCATGAAAGGCGTTTCTAAAGGCAACAATCTGGTTCTTTTCGCCCTGCTGTCCCGGCTTATTGGCAAAATTATCCAAGGCATATTTACGCGCCAATTTCAGCGCTGCTTCATTAGCTTCGGCTCCTGAATTACAGAAAAATACTTTTTCAGCGAAGGTGGCATCAATCAGTTGTTTTGCCAGTCGCAACACCGGTTCATTGGTATAGCCATTGCCCAAATGCCATACTTTGTCTGCTTGCTCAATCAATGCGGCTTTTACGGCCGGATGCCCATGTCCTAAGGCATTGACAGCAATCCCTCCCGCAAAATCGATATAAGATTTACCCTGTTGATCCCACAGTGTCGCCCCTTCGCCTCGTACCACAATAAAGTCAGCTGGAGCATAAGTTGGGACGATCCATTCATCAAAAGACTGTCGGGTAACCGGGATTGGCTGTTCCATAGTGGCCTCTTTAATCAGCGTAAATATGGGGTGAGAGACTTGTTTTTTGAGAGGCCTATTATTTGAGAGGCCAATGACTTGAGAGGCTTATTGCCAGGAATCACCCTGCCGCCCAACAAAATCTCTTATTCTGTTAACAATGAAGAATGAAATATATTCACCTGATATAAAGTGTAGAGCAGCTTTCGTGCCACACCGCTCACAATGTGAATAAAATGTATAAATCTCATTAAAACAAATATTTAAAATGCATAATTATGCAAAACACTCGCATTCATACTGTCTATTGACCATCAAAATGACCAATTGGACGGGTTTAACTCGAAATTGTATGCATTGGAAACCAATGTTGATTTTTGCTCTATTGGATCACACTTTTGCAACATAAAAACAACATCAGAGACTCTTCATGACCCATAAATGAGCAGTCAATGCATCAATTGGGTGCATTTCTGCTACCGGAAAAGGGAGGATAAAAGGATGGACAAAGCCGTTTATGCATAACAAGTGCAACAATAAGGCGGTTATTTCATCAGCAGATCATGCGGTCATGGCCCCATTTTCTGGAGCCATCAGTATTAACCGATTAAAGAGGAGAAATGGCAGGATTAGCGCGAGCGATTATCAGCACCACTGGTCAATTGAGTTATCAACATAGCCAGAATTAGGATAGCTTTTTCGCTTTGCTCCGACCAGGCAAATGAAGCATTGAGGCGAAAACAGTGATCGAACTGATTGCCGGTGGTAAACATCCGTCCCGGCGCAATACTGACGCCCTGCGCCAACGCTCGCCGGTATAATTCACTGGCATTAAATGGCGGTTCCAATTCCAGCCACAAGAAGTAGCCCCCAGAGGGATGGCTGATTTTGACATTCTTGGGAAAGTGCTCAACCACCGCCTGACGCAGCGCGTTTAGCCGCTGTTCCATCATACGACGCAACCGGCGCAGATGAGTGTCGTACCCTCCTTGACTGAGGTAATCGGCAATAGCTAACTGCGTCGGAACACTGGCCGAAACGGTACTCATCAGTTGCAGATGTTGCACCCGCTGTGCATGTTCTCCCGCCGCCACCCAACCGACGCGAAATCCCGGAGCCAGACATTTTGAAAAAGAGGAGCAATGCAGAATTTGGCGGTGTTGATCGAGTGCTTTGGCCGGCAAGGGGCGCTCAGCACCGAAGTACAACTCACCATAAACATCATCTTCAATTAACGAAATATTATTCTGTTGCAGCAGCGCCACCAGCCGTTTTTTCTGAGGCCAGGACATCGTGCTACCAAGCGGGTTCTGGAAGTGCGTCATCAGCCAACACGCCTTGATCGGATACTGGTTGATGACCTGTTCAAGAGCATCGAGATCCATTCCATTTTGCGGGTGCGTGGTAATGGCAATAGCTTTTAAGCGCAGGCGCTCTATGGCCTGTAGCGCACCATAAAACGCCGGTGATTCAATAACAACCCAATCTCCAGGCTGAGTCACCGCCTGCAAACTCAGGCTAAGGGACTCCATCGCACCGGCGGTAATCACAATTTCTTCGGGTGAAACATTCATCCCACTGGCGGCATAACGCTGAGCAATATTACGGCGCAAACTTTCATTGCCCGGCGGCAAGTTTGTCACTGAACTTTGCGGTGATATTTTACGCGCAACCCCCGCCAGTGCACGTGACAATCGGGGTTGCAGCAATAAGCTCGGATCTGGAAATGCCGAGCCAAACGGCATGATGGCCGGATCTTTTCCCGCCTGTAATACATCAAAAATAAAAGTATTGATGTCTACTTGCTCGTCCAGATGCAGTTTTTTCCCCCGCTGAGGTTGCGGCAACTGGGTTGGACGCGAAGCAACATAATATCCTGATTGCGGGCGGGCCACGATCCATCCCTGACTTTCCAGTAACTGATAAGACTGCACTACGGTCATTAAGCTTAAACCCGATTGCTTACAACTTTCCCGCAGTGATGGCAGCTTGTCACCTGCTTGCCAGACCTTAGATTGTATTTGCGCGCGAATTTGTTGCGCTAACTGTTCATATCGCGTCATAAGCCAACTGTTATAGGTGAGATTGAATTAATTGTCACTATTATAGCCACTTTAACTTATGGTTAACTAACTGCCAAGTTTACTCAGCGAAATAATTGCCCGTCGCGATGTCACCAAATCGCCTCTGTGGCGCGATTTCTTCTATAGTTTGATGAGGCAGTACCATGTTTTTAGCGAGGTCGCTATGTTTGGCTTAACCGCTCTCGAGTTGGCCAGAATCCAATTCGCTTTCACCATTTCGTTCCATATTATCTTCCCGGCCATCACTATCGGCCTTGCCAGTTTTCTGGCCGTACTCGAAGGTTTATGGCTAAAAACTAAAAATGAAGATTACCGCGACCTCTACCATTTCTGGTCAAAAATCTTTGCCGTCAACTTTGGTATGGGCGTGGTGTCCGGCCTGGTTATGGCCTACCAATTTGGCACCAACTGGAGCTTTTTCTCTGAATTTGCCGGCAGCATCACTGGCCCGCTGTTGACTTATGAAGTCTTGACCGCTTTCTTCCTCGAAGCCGGTTTCTTGGGGGTGATGCTATTTGGCTGGAATCGTGTTGGCCCCGGCTTGCATTTCTTTGCCACCTGCATGGTGGCATTGGGCACACTCATGTCAACCTTCTGGATTCTGGCTTCCAATAGTTGGATGCAGACACCACAAGGTTTTGAAGTTATTAATGGGCAAGTGGTGCCAGTTGACTGGCTAAAGGTGATCTTTAACCCCTCATTCCCCTATCGCCTGTTGCACATGTCAACCGCCGCCTTCCTGGCCTCAGCCTTCTTTGTTGGGGCTTCCGCCGCCTGGCATTTGCTACGCAAACGCGATACTCCGGCGATGCGAAAAATGCTGTCGATGGCAATGTGGATGGCTTTAATTGTCGCCCCTCTTCAGGCGGTTATTGGTGATGCCCACGGCCTTAATACGCTGGAACATCAGCCAGCCAAAATTGCGGCCATTGAAGGTCACTGGGAAAATAAACCCGGCGAACCTACCCCACTGATTCTGTTTGGCTGGCCAGACATGAAACAAGAGAAAACCCATTTTGCACTGGAGATCCCATATTTAGGCAGCCTTATCCTGACTCACAGTCTGGATAAGCAGATCCCGGCGCTGAAATCGTTTCCACCCGAAGATCGTCCTAACTCAACCATCGTATTTTGGTCTTTCCGCATTATGGTCGGATTAGGCATGTTGATGATTTTGGCCGGTTTTTGGAGCTTATGGCTGCGTTGGCGTGGCGCTCTGTATCAATCTCGTCCCTTCCTTTATTTTGTGTTGTGGATGGGGCCATCAGGGTTGATTGCCATTCTGGCGGGGTGGTTTACCACCGAAGTGGGTCGCCAGCCGTGGATTGTCTATGGCTTACAGCGCACCAGTGACGCGGTGTCATCCCACGGTGAAATGCATATGAGCATCAGCTTGCTGATATTTATTCTGGTGTATGGCTCGGTCTTTGGTGTGGGCTACGCCTATATGATGCGGCTTATCCGCAAAGGGCCAATTGCCCATGAAGGTCGCCAACAAGATAGCGGCGGGCCCGGCCAACACGCAACACCTGCCAGACCACTGTCGGCAGTCAGCGACGCCAATGCTGATAGCGGCGTATTGACCACTGACAATAACCAAAACAGGAGCTAACTATGGGTATCGACCTTCCACTGATTTGGTTTGTCATCATCGTATTCAGCACCATGATGTATGTGGTGATGGATGGTTTTGATTTAGGCATTGGCATCCTGTTTCCGTTGGTAAAAAACAGCCGTGACCGGGACTTGATGATGAATAGCGTCGCCCCAGTCTGGGATGGCAACGAAACCTGGTTGGTACTTGGGGGCGCGGCTTTACTGGGGGCGTTCCCGCTGGCTTACGCGGTGATTCTTGATGCACTGGCTATTCCGCTGACTTTAATGCTGCTGGGGCTGATTTTCCGCGGTGTCGCGTTCGAATTCCGCTTTAAAGCCACGCCGGAAAAACAGCATATCTGGGATAAAGCCTTTATTGGTGGTTCGCTGGTCGCCACCTTTACCCAGGGAATGGTTGTCGGTGCTTTTATTCACGGATTCCCAGTCACCGGTCGCAGTTACAGTGGTGGGCCATTTGACTGGTTTACCCCCTTTGCACTGTTTTGTGGCTTAGGGCTGGTCATTGCCTATGCCCTGCTTGGCTGTACCTGGCTCATCATGAAAACTGACGGTCATGTGCAGCAAGTGATGCATAAACTGGCACGCCCACTCACCCTGATGATGTTGCTCATTATTGCCATTATTAGCATTTGGACACCACTGACTCATCCACAGATTGCTGCACGCTGGTTTAGCCTGCCCAATTTGTTCTGGTTCCTACCGGTGCCTATATTGGTGCTCTTCGCCAGTGGGGCATTACTGCGCGCAGTCAAGCATGGCGGACATTATGCCCCCTTCCTGTTGACCCTATTGTTAGTGTTTTTGGGCTACAGCGGCTTGGGTATCAGTATTTGGCCTTATCTTATTCCACCATCAATTACCTTATGGCAGGCCGCTGCTCCTCCGCAAAGTTTGGGATTCATGCTGGTCGGCGCACTCTTTATTATTCCGATCATTCTGGTTTATACCTTTTGGAGCTACTACGTATTCCGAGGGAAAATCAATCACGAACAGGGTTATCACTGAATGATGAAATCACCATCACCATCCCAACCACTTGAACCAGTAAAATCTCCTTGGTGGAAGAGAGTCGGTTGGATGTTACTTATCTGGTGCGGTAGTGTGCTGGCTTTATTGGCAGTTTCTATGCTGTTCCGTATGATGATGACAGCCGCTGGCATGAAGTCTCATTAGCGCTCACACTGTGGGATGGACAACGGCAAGGTTGCCAGCTTATTAATGACAGGGATCCCGCTTTATGAAACGTTACCTAATTCCATTAGTTAATCAGATTGCTTTGCTAATGATACTACTGGGAATGTTGGGGCTGGCTGGTATGACAATCTCGTCATGGATGGCCCAAAGCATTCAAGGTAACGCGCACGCGATCAATAAAGCGGGATCTTTGCGAATGCAAAGTTACCGGCTGCTTTCCATGGTGCCATTAGATAAAGGGGATCTACCCTATTTAGCGGCACTAGAGCAGGACAAAACCAGCGATGACTTACAACACGCCCTCCAGCGGGAGGGGTTAACCCGTCAATACCAACAAATCGAACGTTACTGGCAAAACACCTTAAAACCACAACTGCTACAAGCTAAGCAGCCCGATGATGTTGCCGCCAATGTCGCCGATTTTGTCCACCAGCTTGATGCATTGGTATTAGCCATTGACCATAAAACCGAGCAGCGTCTACTGCTGGTGACGATGATTCAGTTGGTGTTCATTGTGTTGACTCTGGGCTTGATGCTCGCCACCATTTATTATCTTCGCCGCCGTTTATTGCGCCCGTGGCTGCAACTGATCTCGATGGCGAATGCCATCGGACGCGGTGATTTCAGCAAGCGCTTCTCTCTGCCTTATCAGCGCGATGAGATGGGGATGTTGGGCACCGCACTGAATAGAATGTCGCAGGAACTGTCAGTGATATACAGTGATTTGGAGCAGAGAGTTGCGCAGAAAACAGCTGACTTACAACAGAAAAACCAGGTGCTGGCGTTTCTTTATCACAGCAGTCGCCAACTGCATACCACTCAACCATTGAGTGAGCGTTTGGTGCCAGTCATCGAACAGTTGCAAACCCTGACACCGCTCGAAAATGTGCAAATCTGCTTATACGAGAATCACCTTTATCGCTCACACCTGGCTGACCATTTAGATGGTGAATATTTACCGCCACAAAATCGCCCGACACAATTAACCATTAGCGGGTCATTCATTGTCACGAACCCGCCGACAGCGCGGGAATCACTAAGCTGGCGCTTGAACGATAAGCTGGGTCAATATGGTTTATTACTGGCAAAACTCCCATCAGAAACACCGCTTAATTCCGATCAGCAACAGTTGGTGAATATGTTGGTCGAGCAATTGACCAGCACATTGGCGCTGGAAAGTCAGGCGAGACATCAGCAGCAACTCCTGTTGATGGAGGAGCGTTCAGCCATTGCGCGCGAACTGCATGACTCCATCGCGCAATCTCTTTCCTGCCTGAAAATACAAATTAGCTGTTTGCAGATGCAAGTTCCGGACTTACCCGATCCCAGTAAGCTATTGATACAACAAATGCGCGATGAACTTAATATCGCCTACCGCCAACTGCGGGAGTTGCTAACCACATTTCGCTTGAAACTCAATGAAGCGACATTGCAAGCCGCACTCCAAAACTTAGTCAATGAATTCAGCGAGCGCGCCAACTTACCCATTACACTCGATTTCAACTTACCATCAGACTCTATTCCCAACCATCAAGCCATTCACATGGTCAATATTGCCCGTGAAGCGCTGAATAATATTTATAAACATGCCCACGCCACTGAGGCCGCCGTTAAAGTCACTGCGGAGCAAGGTGATGTCGTCATGTCAATCCTCGACAATGGCTGTGGCATTGGTCAAGCCAGCAAACGGCCGAATCATTACGGTCTAATGATTATGCAAGACCGAGCTGCCAGCCTGCATGGGCATTGTGATATCCGCCAACGGGAAGAAGGTGGAACAGAAGTTCGGGTACGATTTACACCGGACAATGATGACCTTGACTGACGATGTTACATAATCGCCAGCCCGACTCACATAGGGACTAAATCTGGTAATCAATCACCACTTCGTCTGGTGCTTCTGCCAACACTTTCTCTTTAATATCATGCAGAGAAAGTGTTGGATTGCAGAGCTGGATAAAGAACCAAATAAAGTTACGTTGTAACTGACCTCGTTTTAATCCTAACCACACTGTATTCGCATCAAATAAATGCTCTGCATTAAGGCGCACCAGCCCCTTGTCACGATGTGCTTCGTATGACATATCCGCCAGAATCCCCACTCCCATGCCTAGCTCGACATAGGTTTTAATCACATCAGAATCTTGTGCGCTGAGGGCAATATCGGGGGTTAATCCGGCATTTTTGAAGGCATTGTCCAACCGTGATCGGCCGGTTATCCCTTGTCGATAAGTAATTAATGGCAAGGTACTCAAGGTTTCCAGCGTGATATGTGGCTCTTGTGTTAATGGGTGATTTTCGGGTACCACAATCGCGTGATGCCAACGGTAATAAGGAAATGCCGCGACAGATTCATCACTCATCAGTACTTCAGTGGCAATCCCTATATCAGCCTCACCGGATTGCAGCATCGCCGCAATTTCTTGTGGATTTCCCTGGCTAATAACCAGTTTGACCTGTGGATACAGCAGACGAAACTCCTTTATCACCCGCGGTAAACTGTAACGGGCTTGAGTATGCGTGGTCGCAATATGCAACTGCCCGCTATCATTATTGCTAAAAACATCAGCCAGGCGGCGAATTTGATTGGCATCATTTAACATGCGCTCTGCGACTGCCAGTAACTCTTTGCCCGGCTCAGTCATTCCCAATAGGCGTTTTCCACGCCGAATAAATATCTCAATACCCAATTCTTCTTCTAACTCACGAATATGCCGGCTCACGCCCGATTGCGAGGTAAATAATGTATTTGCTACTTCAGTCAGATTGTAATTACAACGGGCCGATTCCCGAATAATTTTAAGCTGTTGGAAATTCATACTTTGCCCCTTTCATTCTGATTGATGTACAGAATCGCGGGGATAATAGAGACAAACAAATACAAAAAAACCGTTGTTTATGCTTTTTTGTACTAAGCAAAGTTAATGGCTTACACCAAAAGTCAGATAAAGCCGAAAGATTGAAAAATAGGCTTAATTATCAAAAAAATAAAGATTTATAGAAAATAACCAACTTCACGCAAGTTAATACACAAGAATAAAATCAGCTATATTAAATAACTTTTTAATATAGCACTTTGCCGTTAGACGCTATTTTGGGGCAGTGCTAGAATCGGCCGATTAAATTTACCTGCAAAGACTATTTGTCAGTCTCTTCATACCCGTTGAGCCGGTTCAGGAGTTATTCATGCCGTTGGCTATTATCGCGCTGACCATTGCTACATTTGGCATTGGTACCAGCGAGTTTGTCATTATGGGGCTATTACCAGAAGTCGCCCATGATCTCGGGGTCAGTATCCCTAAAACCGGAATGTTGGTATCAGTCTATGCTATGGGCGTGGTCATAGGTGCTCCACTGTTGGCCATTGCAACAGCGCGAGTGCCGCGTAAATCCACCTTATTGGGTTTAATTGTTTTATTTATTATCGGCAATATCCTGTGTGCCTTGGCTGAAACTTATAACTTGCTGATGGCTGCACGTATTATTGCGGCATTGTGTCATGGCACATTCTTTGGATTAGCTTCAGTGGTCGCCACCGATTTGGTTCAGCCCAATCGCCGTGCGCGGGCAATTGCATTAGTGTTTATGGGGGTCACGCTGGCAAATGTGCTCGGTGTGCCATTGGGCACGGCTATTGGGCAAGCTTTCGGCTGGCGTGCTGCATTCTGGGGAGTTAGCGCCATCGGTATTGTCGCCATCATCGCCGTGATCGCCTGGTTACCTAGCAATATTCCGATGAAGAAAATCAGCCCGAAATTAGAGTTCAAAACGTTGATGCAGAAAAAAGTGCAAACAGCTTTACTGCTATCAGTGTTAACCAATACCAGTCTGTTTACCGTCTTCACCTATATTGCCCCCCTGCTGCGCGAGGTTACCCGTGTCTCTGAACATGGCGTCACCATTGTCTTGCTGATCCTCGGCGTTGGATTATCCATTGGCAGTGTGCTGGGTGGTCGCTTAGGTGATAAAAATCTGGTCGGCTCAATGACACGTCTGATTGTCATTTTGATAGGTATTCTGCTGGCATTGCATTACACCATTGGTTTTTACCTACCGGCAGTTCTGACCTTGTTCATCTGGAGTATTGTGGCTTTTGCCCTTTGCCCAATGTTGCAGCTATTAGTGGTGGATCAAGCCAGAGATGCTCCTAATCTGGCATCAACCTTTAATCAGAGTGCATTCAATTTAGGTAATGCTTTGGGGGCCTGGCTCGGTGGTACCTTGCTGGCATTTGGCTTGCACTTACAACAACTCCCTCTTGCCGCGATGGCGGTGATGATTGTTGCACTGGTGACCATGTTACGGCTACGCATGCATTTCCGCCGTGTGGCTATCGTGCAACCTATCCGCTAATTCTTCGGTAAATCACTTTTTTGCCCTCCCACTCTGGTGGGGCAACTCACTCTTTTCGTTTTCCTTACATTCTATTCATGCAAATAATTATCATTAACATTGGTTGGTGATATAGTTTATGCCTTGATAAGCCGCATCCATGCTGCTGACGAACCAGAATAAAACGCCATAAGATAAGAAGGATAAACTGTGACCACAGAATCAACCGCAGCAAAACCCAAATACCGTCCAACCCCTCCGCGCCTGGTACAAGTCAAAAAGGTGGTAGACACTTCCCCACACCTACGCCGAGTCACTTTCTACAGTCCGACATTGCACAATTACCCGGCAGATTGTGCTGGTGCACATTTAAAAGTCTTCCTGCCATTAGCACACCAAACACAGCCGGAACTGCCGGTGCTTGGTGAGAAAGGCCCACAATGGCCAGCAGCAGAAGTACGCCCGATTGTTCGAACCTACTCGGTTCGGGCCATCAGACCTGAACGTTGTGAGATAGACATTGAATTTGCACTTCATGACCACAGCGGCCCAGCGGTTAATTTTGCCCGCAATGCTAAATCAGGTGACTGGATAGGCATTACCAATCCAGGCGGCCCTGAAACCATGCTGCCAGCGGCTGAATACAGCTATCTGGTGGGTGACCCCTCTTCATTACCTGCTATCGCGGCCCTATTAGAAACATTACCCGCCGATGCGCAGGGTCATGCCATTATTCGTGTCGATACCCCACAGGATGTGCTTAATCTGGTGAAGCCGGCAGGTGTTGAACTGAGTTGGGTCATTGGTGGTACTGAAAAAACCGATGAAGTTATCACCCAATTCTGCGCACTTGAACTGCCGATGGAGGAAGCTACATTTTGGCTGGCCGGTGAAGATCGGATGGTGGTGCAGTTACGCCGTTATCTCCGGCGTGAAAAAGGCTGCGAACGCCAACAACTCTATGCCGTTCCCTATTGGCGTGAAGGCCTCAATGAAGAAGACTATCATCACCAACGCCATGAAGTGATGGACAATCTTGACGACTAGATCTTATTAATATCTGTAAAATCAATGGACATTATCCTCTGATGTCCATTTTGCTGACTCTTTTTTTACCTTTCCTCGTTAAAACCTTGTAAATTTCCTGCGACAATTCCCTGTTATTTGTTAGTCTTAAAGCTACTTAGCCTGCAATATGGCGCTTAATTATCGTTAAATGGCTCTAATGCCCGTTTAATGCAGTAAAGTTATTAGGAGCGTGCTCGAAATGAAGTCGCAAAATGATCCTGGCCGATCTAAATCTCGCCATCACGAATACTCCCTTATCCTGCCTATTATTGCGCTGGTTATTCTTAATATCTGGGGTGATACCAGCAATTTTGCAGCGGTAATCGTTATCAACATGATTGCACTGGTCGGTATTCTAAGCAGTGCTTTCAGTGTGGTACGTCATGCTGACGTTTTGGCACACCGTTTGGGTGAACCCTATGGATCATTGATTCTTAGTCTGTCGGTGGTGGTGCTGGAGGTCAGTTTGATCTCAGCGATGATGGCAACAGGTGATGCCGCCCCCGCTTTGATGCGCGATACACTCTATTCCATCATTATGATTGTTATCGGGGGATTGGTGGGTGTGTCGTTGCTGCTCGGTGGACGTAAATTTGCCACCCAGCATGTCAATCTGGTCGGTATCAAACAGTATCTGATGGCTATCTTCCCACTGGCTATCATTGTACTGGTATTACCAAGTACCCTGCCCGATGGCAATTTTAGCGTGGCACAATCACTGGTAGTCGCCGCGATTTCGGCGGCGATGTATGGTGTTTTCCTGCTGATCCAAACTAAAACCCACCAAAGCCTGTTTGTCTACGAACATGAAGACGAAGGCGATGACCCAAGTGACCCGCATCACGGTAAACCGTCATCTCACAGTAGCCTGTGGCACACATTTTGGCTGTTGATTCATTTGGTTGCGGTAATTGCAGTGACTAAATTTGATGCCAACCCACTGGAAGCGCTGCTGACTGAGTTAAATGCACCGGCTAAATTTACCGGCTTCCTGATTGCTTTGCTTATCTTGTCACCGGAAGGGTTGGGTGCATTAAAAGCAGTATTGGCAAATCAGGTGCAGCGCGCGATGAACCTGTTCTTCGGCTCGGTGCTGGCCACGATTTCCCTAACTGTGCCAGCGGTAACCTTAATTGCCGTACTGACTGGGCAGGAGTTGAACTTTGGCCTGGAAGCGCCACATATCGTGGTCATGGTCAGTGTCTTGATTCTGTCGCAAATCTCATTCTCTACCGGCAGAACCAACGTGCTCAACGGCACCGCCCATCTGGCCTTGTTTGCCGCGTATATGATGACGATTATGTTGTAGCGATGGACTAAGCTGCTGATAGCTCAGTGAGTGAAGGGTTTACCGCACCCAGGGGCACTTCGGTGGCTTACGCACTTGTATTTGAAACCAAGAGCGGCCCCAACGGCACGATTCCCCTTCATTTGACTTTATCAGTAATCTGAAAGGGCAAGCGCTATAAACGCTTGCCCTTTTTTATCGGGTCATCCATTCATAACCTTGAGTTATGAATAGGCATTCAAGGTGTGTTGGCAGAGTGCAGAGCGGACACAGTCCTGTTTATCAAAGCGAATAATGCCAATCATTTCATCCTCAGCAAAACGCTCCAGTGCGTCGCTAAGACCTGATTTCACCCCACGCGGCAGGTCGCACTGAGTGATATCACCATTCACGATAACAGTGACATTTTCACCGAGGCGGGTAAGAAACATTTTCATTTGGCTGGCGGTCACGTTTTGTGCCTCATCGAGGATCACCACCGCATTCTCAAAGGTACGCCCGCGCATATACGCAAAAGGCGCAATTTCGACTTTACCGATTTCCGGCCGTAAACAATATTGCATGAAAGAAGATCCGAGTCGGCGCAGCAGAATGTCATACACCGGGCGGAAGTAAGGCGCGAATTTCTCAGAAATATCACCGGGCAAGAAGCCCAAGTCTTCATCTGCCTGTAGTACAGGTCGCGTCACAATTATCCTATCTACTTCTTTGTGAATTAATGCTTCAGCAGCCTTGGCCGCGCTAATAAAGGTTTTACCACACCCTGCTTCACCGGTGGCGAAGATGAGCAGCTTACTTTCTATGGCTGATAAGTAATGACCTTGAGCTTCCGTACGCGCCTGAATAACGGAGGTATCACGGCTATCCCGTGCCATACCTATTGATTCAACACCGCCCATTTGCACTAACGATGTCACGTTTTCTTCCTCACGCTGACGATGACTACGTGAATCACGTCTAATAACGCGTTTCGCTTCACGACGAGCTTTGATCACTGCTTTCTGTCTTCCCATAGTGGCACCTTTCAGTTTGATTCAACTACCGCAGCAGGAAAGCCTGCGCGATTATGTTTCACATACAGATGCGGTTTTGGCTTCCTTTGCAGCCAATAATAGCCAATGAAAATGCGAATAGAGTCGACACCCGGTTCAATAGCCGGAGGGAAACAATATCGCAAGGGGAGTTATTACGTGATGTTGAAACCAGGGACGGGAATACGGGTGACGATAATATATTAGCAGCACATGATGAGGGTAATACTGGCATTTGAGAGTCGGAGTTTACGCCCTCGTAACAACGAGTTGCCTGGATAAAACTTTGGTTTTTTCTTAACAGCCCAATCATGGACTTTACCATTAGCGATCCCCGCAGTGATAGATAACAGCCTAAGCTGTGCACCGTGTGAAAAATACCGCCAGATGATTACAGTATAATGACACTCTTAAAATTCGCGATATCAAAATGTAAAAAAATATAACTTTTTAGTTTGCTCATTTTTTACTCTAATTACTTTTAATATCGCGCTATATCATTTTATAAGCATTAGCGACTGATTCTTAAATCTTGTAAATGCGTCTTTTGCTTGCCTTGGCTATCAAAGTTTCCCATCGCTAACCAATCGTTAAATGCCTGTTTAATTAATGGCCATTCCTGGTCAGTAATGGAATACCAATTGGTATCTCTGTTGCGCCCTTTAGTCACAATCGCCTGCCGAAATTGCCCTTCATACTGAAAACCAAATCGCATTGCCGCCGCATTTGAAGGCCCATTTAAGGAATCACATTTCCACTCACAACGACGATAGCCTAATTTGTCGAATACATAATGTAATAGCAAATAGATGGCCTCAGTGCCCGCTGAGTTGCGTTTTAAGCGCGGTGACCAATTAACTGAGCCAATCTCAATCACACCATTCTTTTCATCAATTCGTTGTAAGCCAACCGTTCCTAACGCCACATCGGCTTGCGCATCCATTACGGTATAATGCAAAGCATCTTTCGCATTAATTAATGTTTGCAGGTACTGCTGGAAATCATTTTCACTCTCTGGCCGCTCACAATAAAAATAGGTCCAGTCACTGGCATCAAGAATCAGGTGATATGCCTGATACAAAGATGCTTCATGTTTATCTGAGTCAACAGGGGCCAAATAGCAAAAATGCCCGGGTAAAATTTCTCGTTGAGGCCGCAACGCTGATTGCCACTGCGGTAATTCTGCACCAATAATTTGTCCGAAAGGGTTTTGATTCACTGTGTGCTCCCGTTGTCATGCCGCTTCCATAGGAATATTCATTATGACTGCCCGTAACAATACCGGCTAAATCATAGCAATATATAAAGAAAGGGGGGGATTAAAAGTGAAGTTTGGCACGATTAACTTAGGCGGAAATAACATACTGGTTGGTTCTGAATACCTGATATAAGCACAGGGCGGCCTGCTATCAGGTATTCAGCGGTGATTGCTTATCACCCTCGTCGCAAATTAACGACCGGTGCAACTTCGGGAAGTTGTAACCCTTCTTTGACTTCCAACAGTTGCCCATGCTCATCGTTATACAAGGTGAGACACGAACCAGCTTTTAATTGGGCAATCATCTCTCCCGTCATTTCCATGCTATCGGCGAGTTCATTATCATCCAAATGAGGACGGTGCCCACGGCGCTCAACCTGAAAACGTATCTGGTTATATTTGGCCCAAACAATCAGCACAATGGCATTAAATGCCGCAATGGCTGCATATAGCGCCAACGTCGTCAGACCGGCCAAAATGTACATTCTAAACGGGATCGGTCCCATGTTTGGGGCGCGGTGGATCATATCCAAAAAGCCCTTCACAAACAGGAAGATAAAACCGAACCAGGCCAAAGCGGTAATGATTATATCAATTAAGCGCGGTAGCAGGCGCTGCTCAGTATGAATCAGAGGCGCACTCATGGTTTAACCCTCCCGATCCCGCGGTCTGGGCTGACCCAGCGCGCACGTTTACGTTTGGTGTTCAGCATCACTTTTGGGAACGAAACCACGGTGGTGAACAAACTTAGCATCCAATAAACCATTGGGTACCAAATAATCCAAAATAGTGAATTACCCAGTTTAGGCTCATAGCGCCGTTCAATCACCAAACTGATAGCAAACTGCAACAGACAGGTTAGTGCCAATACCATGCCGGTAAAGGCTGGCGGGAACACAGTCTGCACATGAATGCCTGGTGGTAAGGTAATAACCAAGCCCAGCAGGAACAGGATGATACTGAACAGGTAAGTAAAGGCCCAAGTGATAGACAGTGAGTATTCAAGGAACAATAGCCACATCCGGCGATTACGCCAGCGCCACAGCTTGAACATATTCTTCAGGAAAACCTCTGCCCCACCCTGCGCCCAGCGTAGGCGCTGCTTCCACAAACCCCCTAAGGTTTCTGGCATCAAAATCCAGCACAGACCCCGTGGTTCAAAGAATACTGACCAATGTCTTATCTGGAGTTTCCAACTGATATCAATATCTTCAGTTATCATATCCGGACTCCAGTAACCGACATCCGCCAATGCTCTACGGCGAAAAGCAGCCACTACGCCAGAAACGGTAAAGACTTGCCCGTAAACCCGTTGAGTTCGTTTAATCAGCCCAATGATAGAAGAGAACTCCCCTACCTGAACCCGGCCAATCAAGGTCGAACGGGTACGGATGCGTGGGTTACCGGTTACCGCTCCGGTCCGCGGGTTAGCAATTAATGGCGCGACCAGATAAGGCACTGCTTTACTGTCCAGCAAAGCATCACCATCAATACACACCAGATATTCACTGCGCGCCGCTGCTGCCCCCATCCGCAGGGCAATAGCCTTACCTTGATTATGAGCCAAGTGAATAACACGCAAGCGTGGGTCTTCAGCCAATAAGGCATCCAGCACTTGCGCCGTGTCATCACTGGAACCATCGTTGATAGCGATCACTTCGATATTGGTGTAAGTCTGTGCCAGTGCTGCGTGAATAGTTTCCCGCGCATTCAACCCCTCATTAAAACAAGGGATTAAAATTGACACCAGTGGGTTGCCTTTCAGCTCTGGAGGCGGTACATCATCGCCCCACGGCCAGTGTCTTTCTCGCTTTAGCCAGAAATAGACACCACCCGTTATCCAAATGCCGGACATAAACAGCGGATAGAAGAAGACAAAATTCAGCAACACGTCGCCGGTAAAGAGCAGGATCATTCCCGCGGGAATACTCAGAACCAGGCATAGGATGAGTAATGCAATAATTCTATCGATCATATAAAGGATACCAGGCAGAAGATAGCACAGGACGGACATCTTTTAGCGGTGGTTCGCCAGTGATAAAGTTATCCGGATAGTAACCAAAATTTTGCGCGCCATTTAACTGCAACTGGCGCATCCATCCTGCCAGTATTGGGCCACTGATGGCATTGCTGCCCTCTGGTTTGGTCCAGTCTTTCGATTGCAGTTCAAAAACAGTTTTATTCAGTGCGCCTGGGCGCTGTGCAACTTTATTCACCAGTTGCGCTAGCCACTCGTTAGACTCTGATAACGGCACCTTCTCCATTAACGGCATTGCCATCGGGGCAACCCAATCATAGTTAGCCAGGAAATCGTCAAGATTCTGCGCAAACCATGCTTCGCTTTCCGGTTCTAAAATCGGCATAGCAAATATATTACGGGCTGATTTGACTTGCGGGCCACGGATATCACGGACCTGACGGGTCAATTCATTGGTGAAATCAACCAAATATTTACTCTTATAACGCGTCCAGCGAGCCATCGTTTCCGGGTCTTTACGTATCTCTGCAATGGAACCTGGGAAACCGGCTTTTTCGTATGCGCGAATCGCATCGGGTGAGGCATCTTCAAAGTCAGACATCACTGCGTCGTCGTGATAAAGAATGCCGTCAATTGGCGCGCTATAGGCCATATCGCGATAGATATCGATGATGCGCTGCCGAACTTCAGGATTAAACGGTGACAGGCGGCGATATTGGTCCGGATCAATGCTGGTCTTACCGGTTTTCGGATCAATACGTTGAATTCGCGGTAAAGATGAATCCATCTCAAACGCCAATACCGGCATCCAGGCATAAACGTCAACATCCGGGCGCGAAGCTAATTGCCATGCAACTCGGTTAAACAAGTCCTGACGCATCGGGATCCAGCGATTCGGGAAGTAAACTTGGCGAATATTGCCATCCCCTTTCGGGTCAGAAAATGCTTGTAAAAACACGGTAGTGACACGTAAATCGGAAATCCGCTGAACTAATTTATCCAGATTTTCCTTTTCCTGTACCGGATCTGGATCGTAGAGATAATCCAAATCGACATGCGCCACCCGCATAATGTCTTTTTCCTGCACCGACGTGACAAGTTGGGCGAAATCTTTCAATGATGGATTATTGCTGATCAGAATACGCGGGATATTCATCAGATCATTGACGTTGCCAATACCCGGTTCCAATGTCATCGCCATTTGGTAGCCATGTTGGCGCAAGATGTTGAGCACAGTGCCGTTTGGTGCGCCGTATGGCCACACCCAAACCCGCGGCTGTTTACCGGTCGCTTTAATAATGCGCTCGGTTATCAACGAAATATCTTTTTCCATCCGCTGCTTAAATGCAGCTTCTGTCTCATACTTTTTGGTTTTGGGGTCATAAATCAGGTTGGCTGCTGCCGGCTCAGTGTTCCCTTGCGGGTTGGCAATCACTCCATAGTGTGAAGCATAAGTATGTGCGCCGATTTCAATCAGCTTTGACTTAGACATTTCAGTGATCTGTTTCCAGGTGAGGAAACGATCTCTGTCAGTGCTTAAACCACCAAAATCCACTTTTTTATTGGGTGGCGTATCGATCCACGTCCCAACGGGAGCCAATACTGCGCTTAAATTATTGGCTTCTAAGAATGGATAAACGCGGTTATAGAAACTGCTATAGCCATCATCGAATGTCAGTAAAACAGCTTTATTAGGTAAAGGAGTGCCGCCATTACGTGCCGCCAGAATCTGATCGACGGAAACCACGTTGTAGCGGTTGTCCTTCAACCAGGCCAGTTGTTCGCTTAATGCACTGCTTCTTACCGACAAATAACGTTGGTCAGCTGACTCATCTTCAACATCATGATAAGCAATAACCACAAACGTATTCTTCTGCCACGGCCTTTCACTGAGCGGCAATGCGCGCTCGGCAGGTGGAACAAATACCGGTTTCTCTGCATAACAGACGGAAGCCAGTAACGTTATCATTCCAACTACAAGTATCCGGATAAAAAATAGTATCTTCGCCATAGCGACTTCCCTTAGAAACGGTAATTCAAATCGAAAGCGAGTGAGAGGTCATGTTCACGGACACCATCATAGGGGCGCTTGTCGTAGGTAACTGCTAAACCTGTATCGACCACATCATTCCATTGAACTCGCTGCCCATAACTTGCCGTAGTGACCAGGCCATTACCGTAGTTTTTCTCCCAGTAGCCGCCCACACCAAGTTGCACTTGCTGGCTCCAGATAGTTTTATAATGGCGATACATAATATGATTCAGGGTAACCGCAGGAAGGTAAGTGAAATCCCTTTTCGGGTTGTAATAAATCACGTCTTCTTTGGTGTTAGTGCTGGCGGCTAAGCCTAAATTGAAATCAGCCGTCAGATAAGGCCCTGTCCAGATGCGCTGACGCCCATTAAGCTCGTATTCCCAACGTTTGTTACCGTCAGAGTAATCTGACGGCGTCACGTTGAATTCTACATCACGCCGGTCATCACCTTTCCACAACACAAAGGCAGAGGCACTGTTAGCCGTGATGTTATTTCTCATAGCACGCAGCGGGGTATCTTTCGCCAGTCGCTCCACCTGGCCACCCACACGCCAGTGGTCGTTAAAGTCGTACCAACTTGCTAAACGGAAACCGGTTTTATTACCAAAACCGTAATTTTGGTTATTCACTTCAGCCTCAGCCCAGACATCACGTGAAGTCCACTCTCCGCCAAGGCGCATAATACGGTTGATGCCCTTACCTTCTTCAAATTGCGCATTGTTGTAGTCGCCGCCACCAAAAACACGCCAATTGTCAGCTATCGGTGGGCTATATAATAGAGTCTCGACACCATAGTCCTTATTGCCACTCACTGGGCTATTGGAAGAGAGCGTGCGATTACTGGAAATACGCAATTCATACATATTATGAACTTTGCGTTGCCGGTCTAACTCTTGCGAAGGGACATCTTCCGGGGATCGCGCAATGACATCATCAGTTAACAATTCCATTTGACGCCATTCCTGCAAATCCATCGCTGTTTCGGCTTGCGCACGTTCCAGAATAAGGCTACGTGGTGCCAACGACTCTACCGCTTTCAGCTCTTGCTCAGCCTTGCGCGGTAAATCTCTGGCCAGATAAACACTCGCCAAAGCAATGCGTAAGTTCTGATTAGCGGGTGCGGTGCTGGATAGCGTCTCCAGTTTTTTCTGGGCGGCAGGCAAGTCATTCAGTGCGACCAAGGATTGCACCAGCAAGGTCTGACCTTCCATCCAATCGTCATTTGGCTCTTTACCCGGCAGGCCATAAACCCCCACCTGATAAGGTGTTTGCTCGCTGTAGCTCTTGGCGAATTGATGAGCCTTATCCAATTGCTCACTTTCATTCAACGCGTAATAGAGATCATCAGCATCAAGCAAATCATCACTATTACGGAATGTTTTTCCGTCGGCGTAATAGAGGCTGGTGAGGATCGGCGCGGCTTTTTCTGGCATCCGGCGATCAATATATGCAGAAGCGGCCCAACGGCGGGCATAGTCAGGCATTTTATAGCCCTCAGCTTCCATACTTTCATACTCTTTAATCAGCTCTGCGGTGTTACGACGCACCAATAACGCGCCGAGTCTGTCGATGCGCGCTCGCTGATAATCTGCCTGTGCGTCAGGGTCTTTACTCCAGCGCGCTAACAAATCCTGATAATCAGCTAACGCCTGATCAGCAATATAAAAACGCTCAGTTTCACTGCGTGTTGGCAGTACCGCCATTCGAACTTGCTCAGCAGCCGCATCTCTTTCAAGTTGTCGATACTGCTCAGCCGTCACTAATTGCGGATTTTCTCTGGCCAGCTGCAATGCCGGATCAGCAATACGATTTCGTTGTAAAATCTCGAGGTGATTTTTTAATACCTCCTCAGATTCAGGTGCCAGCCGCACCGCTTCACTGGAGGCCTGCAGCGCATCATAATTGCGATTAGTGGCACGATTGAGATAAGACAGGGTCATATAATTTTGCGCGGAAGGGTTACGCTCGGCCAACTCTTTTGCCTGTTGTAACGCCGCACCACCACGGCCGGAATCGGCCTGCGTCATGATCATACCGGTAATGAGATCAGGGTTGGTAGGGTCTTTCTTCAAACTGCTTTGCCAGAGAGCCAGAGCTTGATCCCAACGTTTTTCATTGCGATATGCTCGCGCGGCAGAGGCCAGTCCACGTGAGGAGAGATTCACCGAGGAATGATATCTTTCGTAAACATCAATGACCTCCTGATCGCGCCCAGCCCAACCGGCGATTTGCAGCCAGTCATCAACCTGACCACTATTAAGCGGCCCAGCTTTAGATTCTTTTTGTAAATAATCAAGGACCGGCGCGGTATCCCCTGCTCTGGCTTTGATGATCAATGAATCATACTGTGTTTCTGCCAAAGCTGGATTAACTGAAAGGCCGGAAATTAATAGCGCTAATAAAGTAATTCTGTGCCGGTGCAACGGGCGCAGCAGTGTCGTGAATGCGTTATACATTATATAACCCTTAAGCCAGCAACTTGTTTGATTTTCAAGAAAAGCTACTTCACGAACATCCATTTTTCATTATGGAATTATGATGAAATGAAGTCCTTGGAATGTATTACAGCATGTTACATAGGATAGTTGAAAGGAAATACTATTGCGTAATTATTATAGAATATTGTTATTCCAGCGATTAATAGAGGAGAAAAAGTAGAATGGGCGTTAATTTAGATTAGATTAGGATTATTCTTAGTAGAAAATGCTATTAATAAGCGAAATTTAAAGACTAAATATTTTTACTAAGCAAATGCTACGATACAGTGTTCTACAAAAAAGAGCGTATGACGCGGTTTCAGGCCTGTTATGGAGAAATTTGCTGCTTAACATTTTGACTCTCTAAAATATTTTTTAAACTGGCACCCAGCGAAGATCTGCAATAACGAGAGAGCGAAATTATCACGATCGTTATAATAGAAAATAGAATGATTTTAATTGCCGGTGAGTTAACTCAATAGCATTGCCAAAAAGTTAAAACACAATTGCACTTCAACCCCATATTTTATATGGATATTTTATTGTTTTCATATCATTAACGGTATCATTCTAAAAATTAAAAATAGACTCTTTTAAAAAACAAGAGTCTATTTAGGAATGAATTTTAATTCATAAAAATGAGAAATGACGCACAAATTAATTATACTGGCGTAAATCGCGATCCAATTTACTTAAAAATTCGTACCCGTCATTGGTAATGAGAATCATATCTTCCAGCATAATCGAACCAATTCCGATACCGTAATAAGGTGTTTCCAGACTTAGCACCATACCTGGCCGGAATGTTTCCGTTGCCAATGTGCTAACAAAAGGTGCTTCTTCCAGCCCCAAAAACACCCCATCACCGTGGCCAAGATGACCACGGTGATAATGCGGTAAACCAGCCTTTTTGATCACATCCATCGTGCTATCAAACACGTCTTTTAACTTAACGCCCGGAGCAACCATCGAGAGCATATGCTCATGGCCGATTCGGATAGTGTTATATATCTGTTGCGTGAGTTCATCCGGCTCCCCCAAGACAAATGTTCTGGCAAGATCGGCACCATAACCCGCCACATCGACTCCACAGTCGAACTTAATTAAGTCACCGGGCTTTGCCGGGGTTTCATCAGGGAACATTTTAGGTGAGAAATTATCGCCAACTGAAATAAGATTAAAGCGAGAGAAATTGGTCTCAGGGAAAGTCATGACAGCAGCTTTAAATGCAGCGGTCAATTCGGCAGCGGTGCAACCCACTCGGATATGCTTCGCCGCGCTGGCGATACCAAACTCAGTGATTTCAGCACTTTCCCGCAGGTGTTGAATTTCCCACGGGCTTTTAATCATTCGTATTTCATTGAATAACGCTGTCGAATCAACCAACTTCAGCCCAGGGGCCACTTTATCTAACACACTTTTACCGCCGTTAGACATAGCCTGTAATTCAATAGCAATAGCCTTATCCAACACTTCTGCGCGCTCAAGGGCATCTTTCACCAAACCAAAGACAGCCTCGATCGGTGGACCAATAGGGCGTTCAGGTTTTTTCTGATGATTCAGTGGGTTGCGCGGGTCATCAACATCCACCCACACCGGAAAGGTTTTCAGCTCCATATTGGGCATATCAAAGTGTGTACTGGCAGCTTCAAACTCATTCATGATGATTTGAGATGGAATGCTTTCATCACGAAACATAATCGCGACCGCTGCACCAGTATGCCGGAAGGTATACATAAAGAAACTGGCAAAACCGGTCAGGTAATAGAAATTATCGCAGACGGTGACAACCAAAGCATCAAGCCCTTCTCGCTCCATGACCGTACGAGCTTTACGACTGACCGCATTTAAATGAGCAATTTTTTCTTTATTCACCGAAACATCCTTCATGGCTTACTTTGTCTGTAAGCTGAATGATATACCGGTTATGGGCGAGATTCTAACGGGCAATCAAGGCAACTGCCAACACCAGGAAGTTTATTACGCTGGCAGCAAGTACGGCGCTCCATTCCCCCATTACGCGGAATAACAGTACGATAGAGCGGGTTTTCTCGCCCATCAGGCAAGTTTGAGGTGAGAAAAAGATTTTCAATAATGGCGTCATAGCCCTCAATTGGGCCTAACTTATTTGCGAATTCGCGCAGATACCAAAATATCAAATAACCTATGTTATTCCATATCAGCCGAGTATTGGCTCTTGGCTGACGTTCTATTCTCTTCATAACAGGAATAATATGATGATCGAGTAATAAATAGAGCCGTTGCAATAAAGATGACGGTGATTTATCTAACCAGTCGTGTTGGTAATAGATAGCTTCAGGCCGCCCAGTTGGGTGAAATTTAATACGAACTCTCTCCGGGCGGGTATCAATCGTTGCAGGTAATGCCAGTAACATCAAGATCATCGGTGGGATAACCAACCCGAAATACCATTGCCCCCATAATGAATGCAGCGCTTTATGATTTGGGTTAAGCCCAGTCTCGCTGTAATAGTGATTCTCATAGTTTTGCATCAATGCTGGCAGACTATTTTCAGCCGACCACTGCTCAAGCAATACACTATCTTGGGGTATATCTACCGCATCAACATAAAACGATTCTGAGAAGTGCACGAATGTGCAGGCGAACAAACTGGCGATTTCATCAGAAATCGCAGTTGTTGAAGGGTAAATCACTTCAGCTGTATTCGCCACAATCCATACTCCACGGAACTCATATGGATGATATTATTACACTCAGTGATAATGATTATCAATGAAGTTAATTAATAATTCTCAACAGCATTAAATACTAAAAGAATCATCCGTGCAGGCTATGTTAGAAATTGCTCATGCTTTTTATCTTCACAGGTTAATCAACCCGATAATTGACTGACATAACGCCTTTCTTCTCTGAAATTGACAGCACAGTAACCTTACCCAGTTCGTGCAATGAACCGACATGGGTACCGCCACAGGCATAGGCCGATAATTCGCCAAAACCCACTTCGCGAAAATTATCTTGTACTGAAATTTGTCTGGGTAAATCTTGCCGGATAAATTGTTCCAACGCTGCCTGAATAATATCAATATCAAGTACCTGTGGGTTTTGTGTCCGTTTAAATGATACTCGCCCTTCCCCCGGCCAGTGATGTGCTTTCACTGGCTGCCAACCATAACCTTCACCAATATTCCCGATAAGATGCCCCACTGAATGCATACGCGTATTTAACAAGCGGCGCTCATTGTCCACACGGGCATAATAAGTCCTCGGTGCAATCGACTTCGCCAGATAATGAATTAATTGCTCCTGCTGCTGAACAACCCGCAACACTTGATTATCGCCTATATAACCGGTATCAGAAGGTTGCCCCCCACCTTGCGGATGGAAAATAGTCGCCAGCAATATCACGGCAAATTCCTCGCCATCCGGTGCACAGCTCATTACATCAACATCCATTGTCAGCGTATCGTTCTCAAAAAATAGACGGGTCGTCATAATCATTATCCTTTTATCATTTCCATTATGATTATATTGCTGTCAGTCTGATGTGATAATCCGCTACATACTCAAAGGACTATTGCGCTGTGAGCACAAATCTTCCGCTAGCTTTACTAAGTGAAATGGCTATTTTTGTTAAGGTCGTCGAAACTGGCAGTTTTTCAGCTGTCGCGCGCCAATTGGGGGTTTCCCCTTCCGCCATTAGCCGCAGCGTCAGTCGGCTTGAAAAAGCACTGGCAACCCGTTTATTGCAACGAACGACACGTAAATTGCGTTTAAGTGAAAGCGGTGAAGAAGTTTTTAAACGCTGTAACGCCATGCTCAATGCCGCCAACTCGGTGATGGAGATCAGTGGTCAATATAGTCAGGAACCGGAAGGGCTTATTCGCGTCAGTGTGCCCAAAGCAGTGGGGCGATTTGTGGTCCATCCCCATATGCCTGAATTTTTACAGCGCTATAGCAAAATAGATGTGCAGCTGATATTAGATGACCGCTATGTCGATTTTATTGATGAAAATGTGGATTTGGTCATTCGGATTACAGACCAACCCCCTCCGGGGATGGTCGGGCGGCAACTGATGAATATCGAACATCTACTGTGCGCAACCCCTGAATACCTTGCTGCCCAGGGTACACCGCTGCATCCTCATGATTTAGCTCAACACAGCTGTATTTATCTCGGAGAAACACCGGGGGACGCGCGTTGGAAGTTTCGTCAAGGGACTAAGGCTATCACGGTTGCAGTAAAGGGCCGCTACGCCGCGAATCACACCGGTGTCAGGCTAGATGCAGTATTGCAACATATCGGTATTGGCAGTTTGCCCTATTTTACCGCCAGAACAACCTTGCAGCAGGGACAGCTAGTGCAGGTATTACCCGAATGGCGCTTTATCAGCTCATACAGCGGCGGTTTATGGTTGCTCTACCCTCCAACACGCTATTTGCCCGCCAAACTTCGTGTTTTCATTGATTATATTGTCGGTCGATTACGTGATGAACCCGATTTACCGCCCCGCTAAATAATAGATTACCCAGCGGAGCGTTGAATCTTACGAAGCCGTCAGTGTCATTACGGTTTTTTCGCCAGCAAAGTCGCAAAACGCAATTTTATCCGGTTACCTTGTGCATCGGTTTTATGCAATTGCCCAACATCTTCGTTGTATTTAATGATGTCCCAATCTTTATAGTAATGGCGTAATTCACCCGATTTTAATGTGAAAGAAAAAGGCACCGTACAAGGGAAGTCATCAGTCGACATCGCGGAGATAATCAGGTTGTAACCACCAGGTAAGGTGCAATCTTGCATATTATTGATAATATACGGGATTCTTTCTGGTTGTAGGAACATTAATACAACTGTCGAGAGAATAAAATCGTAGCGATTATCCAGGCTGGCTTCATTGATGTTATAGGTATTAGCGGTAATATTTAGCCGTTTTTCCTGTTCAATGATCTGTTGCAGATGACTAATACTGTCGCCATTTTTATCGACTGCAGTCACATCAAAACCTAATAAATTAAGATACAACGAATTACGTCCGGAACCACAGCCTAAGTCCAGTGCTTTTCCGGGTTTCACCGTTTTCACTGCCTCAATCACTTCAGAATGAGTTGGTGTTAAATTGTATTTCTTATGATAAAAATCTTCTGCCATACAATAAAAACTGAGTTGGCACTGTAGATCATCTGAACACGCGGCAATACGGTGCCAAACTTGTGGTTCAATAAAGGGAGGCTGATTCTCACAAGAGAAAGAGTGCCTCTCCAGCGTATTACCCGCTTCATCAAGGATCAAAAAATCCATTTCTCCACTCAGAATCGTCAATTTGGCCCATGTTCCGGCTTTGGTATTGTGCTTTTCACGAAACATAGCGGGTACGCCAGCGCTATTCCAGACAGGTAACTGTTTGTAGCAAAGCAAGGCTGATGTATTTTCCATGCTGATATTCCTCAGATAATTTAAAGATGCATTTAATATACAACATATGGTACAGCATAAATGTTATTAAATGAAGCTGCCCTGGCAAGCAAGCTCACAGCCTATCTAACGCATGGAATCAGTAGAATATCGCGCAAAATAACTTTATGGGACTTTGGACTTAGCCGCTTTTAGGCTCTCAATATGGTCTGCCAATTTTTGAATATCATCATCAGTCAAATGTGCTTTTGCCTTATTACCTCTGCCGACAATCTTGCCATCACGCCGCGCGGTTAGACCCTCAACGATTTCATTGCGAGATAACGATATCAGCGGCGGTGCTTTATCCAGCCCTTTTCGATCGGCCAGCCGCCCATGACAACTTGAACACGTTTGTTTATAGATATGTTCGCCGTCAGTGGCGGCCTGAGCTGTGGCACTAAACACGATTATGCACGCAGTCAGCAGTGAGACTTTCATTATGCCCCCGCCGCCCATTGTTGGAACAATGTGGTCAGCGCTTTCTCATCCCGCGCCCCTTGATGCAACTCCGTTACCTTACCGTTACGGTCAATCATAAAAGAGGTTGGTGTGCCAATGACTTGATAGCGCTCCTGTGTAATGCCCAGTTGATCGCGAATGACGGGGTAACTGATGTTACGCTGCGCCAGCACTGGGGCAATATCCACCTGTTCCGGATCAGTATTGATCGCCACTACCACAATATCCTGCTGATATTGTTGACTTAGTTTATCCAATGCCGCCATTTCAGCCAGGCAGCCACCACAGCTTGCTGACCAGAAATTGAGGTAAACCTGTTTGCCTTTCCACTGTTCGAGTGCAACGGGTTTGCCTTGCAGGTCATAAGCCGCCAATTGGGGGGCAACTTCCCCCACGGCAACTTCTTCTTGCTTACAAGCACTCAGCAATAACAGTAAAGCGCATAACCCGACCGTTTTACGCCACATGATGATTACTCTCTTCATTAAGATATTTACCGTGCTGAAGGCGGATAATCCGGTCAGCAACGCAGCCTAAATCCGGGTTGTGGGTCACCATCACAATGGTTCTACCTTGGCGATGGATATGGTTTAACAAATCCAATACCCGCTGCTCATTCTCTTCGTCAAGATTACCCGTAGGTTCATCAGCAAAAATAATGGGTGGCTGATTGACCAGCGCCCGCGCAATGCATACCCGCTGCTGCTCACCACCCGAAAGTTGGCTAGGTAAGTGACTCATACGTGGCGTCATCCCAACCTGTTCCAAGACTTGTCGAGCCGCGTCTTCATCCACCACACTGTGATAATGCTGCGCCAACATAATGTTCTCCAGCGCAGTCAAATACGGAATAAGGTGGAATTGCTGGAACACCAACCCAATCTTGTCTGCCCGGAATTTCCTGCGCCCTTCTTCATCCAAGCCAGCAGCATCAACCCCGTCGAGCAATACCTGCCCTTCAGTTACGGTATCCAGGCAGGTCAGAATATTCATCAATGTGGTTTTACCTGAACCAGATGCCCCCATAATCGCCACAAACTCGCCACGATTAATGCGGATATTAATATCTTCCAGTGCCGTCACTTGCCCAAAGCGTTTGTATAAATGCCGAGTTTCAATAACCGCATCGGTGTCGTGTTCAGGTTGCACCCGTAATAGTGACGAGGTCATTTGCTACTCTCCTTTCAGGACTTTAGCGGGTTCAATATGAATTGCCCGGCGGGTGGGAACAATTGCCGCCACAGCGGCCACTAACAACGACAACACCAGCGTCAGCGGTAATACCGGTGCACGCAAAGCAATTGCCGCGCTGAATACTGTTTGCCCCAACACTTGTGCCAATATATAACCTAACAACGCACCGCAGACGGCAGCAGCCAGCGAGATAATCAAAGTTTCGGTTAACATCTGGCGGATAATGTCACCACCACTGGCTCCCAGTGCTTTTTGCAGAGCAAACTCTTTTGAGCGCTCGCCCACTATCGCCATTAAGGTGGTGTTAACGCAAAGGGATGACAAAATGAGGATAACCACAGAGACCAACCCCATCAGCCCTTTTATCTTGTCGAGAACCTGCCCTTCGGAAGCTGAAACCTTACGAATCGGCCTAATCTCAAGATCCGGATATTGCTCACGAAGATGGCTGGCAAAGGTTTCAACCTGACCTACGTCATTGCTGACACTCAATAATGCATTACTGATATGCCCCGGCTGATTGAGCCATTTTTGCGCCAACTCCAGATTGACGATCAACATGTTATCTGTGGCGTCGCCAGCCTCAACAATACCTTTAACTTGCAAACGTTGGCGTTCACTACCATTAACCAAAGTGAGCGTGTCACCCACCTTGACATGCAAACGCTCGGCTAGTTTGACGCCAATCATGGCATTGCGATCATCAAAACTAACGCCAATCCAGTTACCGGTCACTTGCCAATAAGGGACGAGCTGTTGTAATGACTCAAACCACACCCCCATCAGCACTACTTTTTCCAGCTCAGTGCGCGCCATCCCATAAATATAGGGGCTTGAAGCATTGATCAGCCCTTTGGGCGCAGCATCAATAATTGGCTGGAAGCGCCCCTGTTCAAATGTACTGCCGTGCCCAGGGCCAATGTAAAAATTCGCCCCAAAAGTGCGTAATTCCTGACTCATTTTGGCATTAATATCGAAATACACCGCTGACATTGCCGTGACAATCGCCGCGCCAACTGTCAATGCCGCAAAGACAACACTGACTCGTTGCAAGCGCAAGCGCAGTGCACGCAGCACTAGTCGCCAGAACATGCCATCCAACCCTTTATGCTGAATTGCCCGATGATTAACGGCCATAGAGCACCTCCACCGGATAAAGACGGGCGATGCGACGGGCGGGGAACCATGTTCCAATCACTGCAATTAAAACAGAAATCACCAGCACACAAGGCACCACCATCCAGGCAAAGCTCAGCGGTGCACCAAACAGCATCAGGCCGATGGTTTTTGCCAACCCCCACCCCGCCAGGCAACCCGCCAGCCCGCCAATCAAGCCGCTGATTGCCGCTTCAAGATAGAACAGCATCAGAATTTGCCACTGCCGAGCGCCCAAGGCTTTCATTAAACCAATCTCTTTCGCCCGCTCCATAATCGTGCTGGTCATCAGCGACGCGATCCCCATTGCTGCTGCAATCAATGCGGCCAATGTCACTACCGCCAACAATAGCTGTATCTTTTCAATCACCACCCCTTCGGATGCAGCGACTTGCCAGATCGGCCGCACCACTGAACCGGATATTGCCTCTTCTAATTGGTGAGCAATGGAAGAAACGTAAGCAGTGCAGTACCACAAGTCATATTCTTCGGCGTTGAGAGCTTCCAGATTTTCGCGCGCTTTACGCGATAGTTCATTCTCCGGCACCGTCAGAGCCGAGACTCGGATTGCCTGAACTTTCCCCGGAAGGCCAAGCAGCGATTGCACCGCGGCCAGTGGCAACACCAGGCGACTTTCCTCTTCACCACCACTGCTGAGCACGCCACTTATCTTCACTTTCAGCGGCCCAGAAGCTCCGTCAAGGTTCAGTTCATCACCGATTTTCCAACCGCTCTGTTGTGCCAGTTGCTTACCTAATAAAGCCTCGACTTCTGTGACATCAGGTTTGACCGGCTCTTGCGGCCAGTTACCATTGACCTGCCAATAAGGGCTAATAATTTGCTGGCCGGTGTGATAATCCTCTTCATCAGGCACATCAACGGGCTGATTAAAATAGGTACCTAATAGCGGGATATCCTGACCGTTAACCTCAGTTTCCCCACTCAGCAATGGGGCAAAACCCACAATATTGTTACGCCAAAAAATATCTTTGATATTGGGTAATTCAGCCTGGTCCAGAAAATCCTGGCCCGTGAGTGGATTACTTTTCTCACCAAACAGGGATGGCAATGCCACCTGACCGGCTGGCTCAATCAAAATATTGGCACCATAAGACTTCAGTTCGCGGGACATTTTATCGCCAATATCTATCGACACGGCCAGTAGTGAAGAAATGAGTCCAGCGGCCAAAAATACCGTAAATACTGCCAGCGATTTACGACGGACATTCCGGAACCAAGACTGCTTGAGCATGCGCCACAACATAATTATGGGTTCTCCTGTGAGTCACTGTCTTCATCACTGAGAGCCGGAGTGACAAATTGCTCTGGATGTTCGCGGAAACGGTTGTAATTAGCCTCAGATGAGAAGAAGTAGGTTTTATCGCCATAACTATATTTATACTCAGCCTTTTGGTTAGTCAGGTGAGTTTTATCAACTGGATCAATGACATCTAAAGTAACAACCGTCGTGAAGTAATTCACGCCCGCCTCAAGAGAAGCTTTGGGAATAACCAACTCTTTATCATCGCTTTTCCAATCTTCCAACGGGATCGGGTTACATCCCCCTGCTTTGCCGATAGACGGAATAAAAATATGCACCGCACAGGCAACACAGATCACCTGATTACCCTCCATCACATAGCCCTGATCACCGCACAATAGACAAGCGTCAAAGACCACACTCAGGCGCAAGCGATCGGGATAGCGGTTGATGATAAAGAAGCGAACAGCTTTACCATCATCAGCCACCCAGACAAAACGGTGCAATTTACCATCCCGCACTTGTTCGACGGGGATATGAACTAAGCCATCGGCGGCTAGCGTGACGGGTAAAGCTTCAGATAACTGAGGGGGTTGCGAGGCGACTTTATCCCAGTAAAGTTGGGCACCAGCCACCACTATCCAAGCAAGTAAGGAGAAAATAAAGATTCTGCGTACGTTACGGTAATCGGCCAAAGCTTGACGGTGCGCAATCGGCTCCGAATGTTCAGCCACTACCTCACTGGCAAGGCGCAGCGGCATTAAATAGCACAAGGTTGTTATCGCCAACAGCAGCGCACAAATATAGCTCAACCAGGCATGCCCATTGGTAACTAAAGCGACATAACTGAGCAGTGATTTGGTTAACGGCAAGACCTGTAGCTTCATCAATAACAAGATTGCATCGCCACTCAGCGGCAAAATCAGCAATAGCGTTAACAGGATCAGCAGTGGCCAGCGGATATACCGCAACTGCCTAACCATCATCAGCAGCAATACCGCACTGAAAACGACCCAAGCAAATGCCACCACAATGGCGGCCAGATTAAGTAGCAAATCAGTATTAATCACATGAGTATTAGTAAACGCGCCCAGATTGGGGTTATTTCCCCAATTAAATGCAGCCCCCAATACCAGCAAAGCCTGCCAGCAATAGCCTAATGCACGGCTCGGAGTAAGCTGACTGAATAAAAATAATATTAATGCGAGGAGTTGAACCCCTGCCAGAGTTAACTGCAATTGCTGCGATTTAGGATAATGGGTACCGGCCCACATCCCCACCACTACCATAAGTATTGTTATCCATACGATGCGATTTAGTGCAGGCGCTGGCCTCACAACCCAACTCAGCCCCAGCAATAACGCAACAGGTAAAAAGGCTTGTAGTACGGAAACAAAAAAGTAACTCATTTGCACACCTTGGAGGGATCACAACACCTGCCAGTTATCACTGCTGACCTTACAGGAAACTGATAACACCCATTATCTGACCATTTATCATAAAGAAAAGCCGCGACAACGATGTTGTCATCGCGGCCAGTGCTATCAATTCAGGCCGGTATATTTGAAGTCATAACTCACATCAAAAGGTTTCCACCAGCGACCAACACCGGTTTCGCTGTCGGTATGGCGATGCAAACCCGCTTTGGATGGCTCGCTGATATGATAGGTAACTTTATAATTGCCTACGCCCATCATTTTGATGTTCGCGCCATAGTGTGGGCCATCACTGGCAACCATAGGCATAAATGTGCCTTCTTGTTTAGCGCCAGTGTCTGTATTCACCAGGGTATACGCGATAGTCAGGTATGGCATCCATTCACCGGCACCAAAACCATTTTTATTACCTTCCGTCGCATGAATATCCGCTTCCAGATGGATATCGGCTTTCGCGGCAGGCAGACCCATGCCACGAGGTTCCATATCAATCGGTTGCAAATAAACCGCAGCAATTTCCATATCATTAATTTTGATAGGTTCGCCCGCAGGATACTCTTTAAAGGCAAAAGCAGCAGGTGCTGCAAAAATGCTGGCAATGATGCTGCTGGCAATAATTGTTTTCTTCATAGTCATGTAACACACCCTCAGGTATCAAATGATAAGTACAGTTTGTTATTCACACCGGCATCATGCCGGGCCATCATACTGAGATATTACTGAGCCGGAATAGTGCGCCCCCGCCGCTGCATTACCCACAAGGCAACCAGCGCAGCAATCAGCAATATTCCTTGAGGAATCAATGTTTCCAGATACGGATAGATCCCCAACCAACTAATTTCAGGTACGCCAGGCAGCAGTGTTGGCTCAAACAATTTGCCTTCAATCAACTCAAGAACACTCTTACCGGCAAACACAAATGCCATCAGGTACATAAAGCCACCGGTAAACATAAAGAAGGGTTTAAGTGGTAACTTGACGACAGTAAAACGCATCACCAGATAAGCCCCCAGCAAGATGACACAACCGACACCAAAGCCGGCCAAAATAGACAAGTGACCGCTCGTTGTACTGGCGTCGCCCATCAGTGCGAGATAGAACAGGACGGTTTCAGCCCCTTCGCGGTACACCGCCAGGAAACTGGTTAACCATAGCCCTATCATTGAGCCACTGCTGAGTGACTTGGAGAATTTGCCCTCCAGATAGGCTTTCCATTGGCGTGCTTCCGTCTTTGATAGCAACCAATAACTCATAGAGAACAGCATCACCACAGCGATCATCATGGTGAAGCCTTCTAATAACTCTCGGCTTTGCCCTGAATTTGCAAATAGCCACTGGAAGACAAAGGCCGTTAACACACTGGCAATTAAGGCTACCACCACGGATTGGCGAATCAGTGGTAACTTGTCCTGATGATTGTTTTTCACCAGATAAGCGACGATAGCCGCGACAATCAGCAAGGCTTCCAACCCTTCGCGGACAATGATCAGCAAACTGTAGATGAACAGACTCCAATCAGTTTCATCCCCACCCCCGAGCATCTCAACCGCGCTGGCCAGATCTTTTTGCAAGGCTGCGGCTTCCGTTTGTAGCTGTTCTACTGGCTGACCAGCTTTCATCAAACTGACTAAGCGAGTGAAATGGCCCTCTAATGTTGATTTAAACGCAGCATCACGCGAGCCAACTTTATTCTCCATACCGCTGGCTTCGAATAAATCAAAATAAGTATCCTGAACGGCCATCATTGCTGGCGTGGTTTGCCCGCTCTGGTACTGGCTGACAGCTTCGCTAATAGCCTGATTTATTTTGCTAGAAACAGCCGCCCAATCGGCATTAGCCTGCCCATCAGAATTGGTATTTGAGTCAGAAGGTTGTCCTGAGACAGGTTGATCAGCAGTAACTTGCTGCTGTTCGCGGGTAGTTGGTAAGCCCGGCAATGTGTCTTCTATAGTTTGAAGTAAGCCCGTGACACGATAGGCAACTTCGGTTAGTTGGTCAGGTTGGCGGGTTAAATCAATAAGAGCAGTAAATTGTTGGTTAATCGTCGCCGCTTGTTGTGCGGAACGATTGCCACGCACTGACATCTCCATTTCAGAGTTTTTAAATCCCAAATAGTGCGCCTGTTGCACACTGTGGCTGGCGGCGGCGAATTTACCTTCTTGATATTCACTAATAGCCTGCGCCAATAAGTCATCGATAATCTTAAAACTTTGCTGCCAGTAAATAGCAATGTCGCTATTCTCATAGGTTGCATGTTGCTGTTCAGCGGTAAGTTTATGGCCATCAGTCAAAATCGGCAGGACGCCAGTCAACTCACCTTTAAGCCAATTAATTTTATTATCAACCTCAGCTTGAGGCTTCCCCTCACCGATCATGCGCCGGATTTCACCAAAGGCGGCTTCCATTTGATAACTTTTCTGCGCCGAAATATTGATGCGAATCGGCCCTTCCAGATTCTCAAATACTTCAAAATAGGCCATTTGCACCGTGGTACGGGCCTCATCATTTTTCTGCTGTTGGTATAACTGGGAGGTTTTATCGAGACGGGATTGGATATCATTGACCCACTGCTGATAATCTGGAGTCGCCCAGGCTAAAGAGCTGGATAGCCACCAACAACAGCAAAGCAAGAAAAGTTTGTGCCAAATTCGCATAATAAGTGACGCACATGAAGTTGATAATGAGATTTATTAACATTAACACTAAACAACGGAAATGTGTCTTGATCCGTATCAAAATATATTTAGTCTTTTGAATTTTCGTTTAAAAATGCGGAATGCCTCGCAAGATTAGAGCGAGTAACAGCAATGAATAAGGCGGTTTGGTGATGAGTCACATTCAAACGGAATATGAACAGGTTCGCGCAATTATCGGTGATAATTATTTAATAACTCTGCTATCTATCGGCCATGAATCGACAACTGTGGTCACGGGTAGCTCTGGCATGGTTTTCGCTGAACAGCGCCTTACTGTTGGCTCTAATAATGTTGCTTTGCGTTATTTCAAACATCATCCCCCCACGCCAGATGAGATGGAAACCGCCATTATGGTGGTGGAAGATGAAGTTATTCGCATCAGCACTGCGGTGAATAAAACCTCACAATTGATTACCACCGATGGTTATATTGCTGAGATTGCAGATCTTGCGGGCTTACCCACGCAAGCGGAAATGGTTATGTCACTGGATTCTGTTGAGCGGATGTTTGACCGACTGGCAGCCGTCATGATGGGTAGACCAGCTGCATCGGAAGGCATTCCCGCAGATAATGAATTTGCTGCACGTTTGCTGATTTTACGCGAATTTATGCATCATTTACAGTTTTCTGCCATTACAGTGCTGAGATAAAAACGACATGATTGAGTGAATGTTTTGGCTAAAAAAACTGACAGGGCCGTATTCGCGGCACACTGTCAGTCCATAATAAATGGTCAGTTTCTTTTTACTGCCGATGATAACTCGGCTTACTTACCGGTTTTTTTAACCAGATTATCCGCAGGTAATTCCCCTGGCAGATAATTAGGCAAACGCCCCGCCGGGAAGATTGCCAGTAGTGATAACAACGCCATAATCAATAAACCAAATTTCAGTGAGCGAAGACGGGCTTCTTCATTGACTCGCACCGCTTCCGCGACCTGCTCAGGTGTCGCAGTGGTTTGCGCCAACACACCTTGCAGGCGGTCATTACTGACAAAGTTGATGCTGTCCATATTCACTTGCGCCTGAATTTCTGGCGTCAAAATTGGCGTTTCAGCCACGCCACGTATCACGTTGGCGCTGAGCAAACCAACCAGTAACGCGCCAGCAACAGCAGTACCGATGGCATTTGCCAGGTTATTCGTGGTACCACGTAATGAGCCAACATCACCGGCCAATTCTTTCGGTGAAGCACTGACCAATACGTTGAACAGTAAAGTCACTAATGCACCCTGAGCCAGACCAAATACCACTAAACCAAACAGTACAGCGAATTCACTCCAGTTATTGCGCACCACAAATGCCAGCCACAACAGAGCAATAGTACAGGTGATGAAACCATAACGACCAATCTTGCGTGGTGTCAGCTTCTTATAGAAACGAACAATCAACATCGCTGAGAAGAACACCGATAAGTTAAATGGCATCATGGCAATCGCCGTCGCCATCGGGGTACTGCCCTGCACTATCTGGATATACAGCGGAACCGAGAAATTCAGCATAGCTTCCAGTGCAACCACCGCAAACATAGCAAATACAGCGGCTTTTTCAGTCGGTGAGCTAAGCACTTCCAGTGCCAATAAAGGTGTTTTGCCTTGTTCTTGACGACGGCGAGTCCAGACCACAAACGCCTGACCCAACACAATTCCCAGTACAATCATGAAAGGTGCGGGAGAGAAGCCCAGCAGATCGAATGGCGCACCATCACGAACCAGACCAAAGCCCCAACGGTTCAGGTTGTTAAAGCCAAATGACAGCAGGATAATCGCCGACGCCGCCAAAATGACACCGAACACATCAATGCCAACTTCCGGGCGGCCTTGGTCAGACTTCAAACGGAAGCTCAACACAAAGATGATTGCAGACAACACAATCAAGATGCCGAATGCTGGACGCCAGCCGATATATGTTCCCAGAACTCCACCAATCAGGAATGCTGCCACACCGGCACCGGCACGCGCTGAGCCTAAAGCACCCAGTGCTGTAGCCTGTTGCGTACCGCGGTAGTTTTCAGCAATCAAGGCCACCAGAGCAGGAACCAACGCGGCACCCGCCAGACCACTTAATGCCTGAGCACTGATCATCACGGTGACATTCGGGCTGAATGTCATCATGACCTGCGCGACACCAAACAACAGAACGGTACAGCGGAATACCACCAGCGGCCCGAAACGTTGGTTGAGTTTGGCACCCAACATCACGAAACCAGCAACAGAGAGTGAGTACATCACGATCGCCGTTGCAATGGTCGTTGGTGGGACATTAAAGCTCTTGACCATTCCGCCTAACGCTACCGGCAGGGAGGCCACGTTAAATGACATCAGAATCTGGGCCAATGCGATGGTGATCATCGGCACCCAAGACTCTTTAACTTCCGCACCTGCGCGGTGAGTTGATTGATTCGCCATAAATATCTCTATCCTTTTGAAAAACAATATTGTTTAGACTCAATCCGGTGTTACAACGCGCATTTGTCGCCACATGACCGGTTTTTTGAGCTTTACATGACTCTCACGGCTCAACTCTTTTCGGTGTAAGGCGCAGAAACAAACATATCCATCCCAAGACTACGTGATAAGAACCGGGCGGCCAGTTGCCCTTTAACACTATTACCAGCACTATCCAGTAACGGTGCAAAAGTCCCCAACCCCCCCTTACCCGGTGACACTGTCACAATACCGCCACCAATACCGCTTTTCCCAGGAAGGCCGATATCATAAAGCCAGTCGCCAGATGTTTCGTACAACCCTGCCGTTACCATTACCGCCAATGCGTAGTGGCAAACATCATTATCTACCACCCGCTCGCGAGTCAGTGGATTGACGCCCCCGTCTGCCAGTGTCGCGCCCATGACAGCTAAATCGCGCGCACTGACATTCAGTGAACATTGGTGCGTATAGAGATCGGTTGCGATAAGGGGATCACACCCCAGACGGCCATAACCTTCCAGCAAATTGGCTATGCCACGATTGCGAAAATTAGTTTCACATGCAGATTGATACACTTCTTCATTAAGGGTCAGTTCACGGCCAGCAAAACGGCACAAACCGTCATAAATGAATTTCCACTGCTCATCGCTGGTGGCACCGGGTACCAGGCTGGTCGTGGCAATAGCACCAGAGTTCACCATAGGATTAGTGCGCCCGTCAGGTGCCCGCTCAATGGCAGTCACTGAGTTAAATGCCATACCCGTACTATTCACACCCAGTTTTTCACGAGCGACTTTCGCGCCTATGGCCTGGCAGACCAAGGCAAAAACAAAAGGTTTGGAGACACTCATGATGGTAAATTCATAATCTACATCGCCGGCTGAATGCACTTTACCGTTAGTACCAACCATGCAGACGCCAAATAGATTAGGAGGGATACGTTCTAATGCAGGATAAACCGTCGAAACGACACCTTCATTATCAGTGCTAAACCGTTTGTGGGCTTCTTGCACCAATTTAACCACAGTATCTGGATCCGGCAGATGCCCGGTGGATACATAGTCGATAATTCCATTTTTGCTATCATCTGTAGGCATATAGTTACCTCCCGTTTAACTTCTGTTTATATTTCTGTCTTTCTTTTGCCTGTAAGGCTTATTTTAAGCGGCAGAAATACTTATACCCTTCATCCTTCAAGCTGCATGTGCGTTGGCTGCTCTCGTGCACCCGAATCACTTACTTAAGTAAGCTCAGCGGGACTTACTCAATTGCCGCCTTCCCGCAACTCGAATTCTTTTTGGTATATACGTTTTAATTTATATAAAATAGTAATTATGATTTGCGCTTCTTTAACCTTTGGATTTATGAATTACTCATGAAATTCTTAGAGTAAGATATCCTAGGTTTAGAAAACTGTATATCAGTTGTTTTTGAATAGTTTAATTATGTTTTTACAGAGAAAAATTATCAGAACTGTTGCAATATCATCGTAATAACGATAAGGCAGGGAAGTTTTGCGGGGGAGTAAGATAATAACAAACAGCAGATAAACATGTTATGCCGTATTAATCCGACATAATAGTATTATAGTATCGGTAAACAGCCCTTTAATAAACGCCAAACATTGTATTGCGATGCTAAGGGCCGACCAGCATATTAATACTTATGATAAATAGGGTTGTATCCAACTCAGCCCTGCCACGGTACCTGCTCTCGGGTGATATTCGCAACCAATCCACCCCTTGTAGTTAATCTCATCCAGTAGTCCAAATAAATAGGCGTAATTAATCTCACCTTCATCGGGTTCATGACGGCCCGGTACTGATGCAATCTGAATATGCCCATAGCGCCCTGCGAACGCGGTAATTAAATGGCTGAGATTACCGTCCACTATCTGCGCATGGAATAGATCCAACTGCGTAAATACATTAGGACGGTTGATGAGGTTAACCAATTCCAATGTTTGATATTGGCTGGAGAACAGGTAGTTAGGTTTTATCTTCGGATTTAACGCTTCAATCATGACATTAATATTATGCTCGGCAAACCGGTCAGCGGCATAACGCACATTGTCGATGAATGTCTGTTGATAATTTTTTCGGTCTGCGCCTACAGGTACCACACCAGCCATGATATGAATAGATGGGCAGCCCAGTGCCAGCGCATATTCCAAAGCCAAATCAATATCACGGCGAGCTTCTTTTTCTCGACTCGGCAGCGCCGCCAGCCCCCATTCACCAGCACTAATATCGCCGGGAAGGGTATTAAACAACACCTGTTGCAAACCTTGCTCTTTCAATTTCGCCGCCAATTGATCTGCTGGATAATCGTAGGGAAATAAAAACTCCACACCACCGAAGCCCGTGTCTTTTGCCGCCTTGAAACGTTCAAGGAAAGGAACTTCTGTAAACATCATGGATAAATTAGCAGCAAACTTAGGCATATTTAACTCCTTAATTCGGCGATTTCATCATCGGTTAGATAACGAATAGGTCGGTCACCCAGTGTAAATATCAGGCGTGCAGTTTCCTCTAACTCTTCCATATTGTCTGCCGCTTCTCGCAAACTTTTCCCCACGACGACCGGGCCGTGATTTGCCAGTAAAAAAGCACGATACTGCGGAGCCAACTTTGCCAACGCCTCCCCTAACCGAGGGTCTCCCGGACGGTAATATGGCACCACAGGAACATCGCCGACCCGCATCACCACATAAGGTGTAAAGGGCTTAATGGCATTGTGGCAATCAAGGCCTTGCAAGCAAGAAAGTGCGGTTAAATAAAGGCAATGCAAGTGAACGACGGCTTCACACTCAGGATTATTAAGATAGATTGCACGATGAAAGCTGATCTCTTTTGAGGGTTTATCACCCGAAATCCATTCCCCCGCTAAACTGACCTTTGATAGCCGTTCAGCATTTAACTCACCTAAGCAGGAGCCCGTTGGCGTCGCTAATAATGTGCCGTCCGCCAGTTTCAGTGACAGATTTCCCGCTGAGCCGGTGGCGTAACCTCGTTGGAAAAAGGAGGCTCCCAACTTGACCATATCTTCCCGTGCCTGCTGCTCATTCATACTGCGAACTCCGTTTGTGCTCTGGCAAAAAAGTTTTCATCACCAAAATTACCCGACTTCAACGCTAATGAAATGGGGTGGTCGGTCGATTTTACCCAAGGAACCCCAGGTGAGATGGCTGGCCCAATATGAAAAGCTTGAATACCTAAAGATTGAGCGACAATACCGGAGGTTTCGCCGCCGGCCACGATGAAACGTTGGACACCTTGCCGTTGCAAGCTCCGTGCTAAAGTCCCGAACAGATGTTCCACCGCTTCACTACTGGCAGCCGCACCCCACTGCCGCTGGATACTCTGTATGACCTCAGGTTCAGATGTGGCGTACAGTAACGGAGCCAACGGCCCAGAGATATTCTCCATCACCCAGGTACAGAGCTCTTTGGCATAGGATTCAGGTTCATTTAGACAACGGGTTATATCAATTGACTGGGCTGGAGCCTGTTGAACATAGCGAGCGACCTGCCGATTGGTCATTGCTGAACAAGAACCGGATAACACAACACATAACTTGCCTTGCGGGGCACCGGTTAACGTGGCAGGTAAGTGATGCTGAACGCCTTTCATCCACTGCTGCGCCAAGCCGATAGCCAAACCAGAGCCCCCCGTCACCAACACCATATCGCGCACCGCTTCAGCCTGTGTCAGTAAGTGGTCGTCGTTTAAGGTATCCAGTACCACATAGCGAATGCCCTCATCTTTCAGACTGCGCAAGTGTGATTTTACCGTGTCAACGCCTTGATCCATCACGGAGCTGTTGATCAAACCACTGCGCCCACGACTCTGCGCATCCATCAGGCGCAGGAGGTTACTGTCAGTCATCGGGGTCACCGGATGATGGCGCATCCCTGATTCAGACAATAATTGCCCCATAACAAATAAATACCCTTGATATACTGTGCGCCCATTAATTGGTAGCGCGGGGCAGATGACAGTTTGTTGCTGAGCAAGAGCATCCATTAATGCATCAGTCACAGGACCAATGTTACCTTGCGCAGTGCTATCAAATGTCGAACAGTATTTAAAATAGAATTGTGTGCAGCCCTGGTGTTGTAACCATGCCAACGCCGCTAAAGAATCTGCCACGGCCTTCTCTGCTGAACCAGAGCGCGATTTTAGGCTGATCACTATAGCGTCTGCCCGCACCTGACAATCCGTTTGAGGTATGCCAGTGACTTGCACCGTCGACATGCCATTCTCCACCAAAAAACTGGCAATATCTGTGGCACCGGTGAAATCATCTGCAATAACGCCTAATCGCATCAGATACTCTCCTGTTCTTTTATCAAGCCAGATTCCATGACACATGCTGATAGCATTTTTGTGTGAGTCATAACCCCTCCGTGTTAATTTTGGTGATAATTTGATTTATTATGTTAATGGTAGCCAGGGGATTGCCGTATTATTGTGAATGAAATCACAATAATTAACACAGAAGACTCATAAATCACATGAATTAACATCAATAATGAGGTTCGCGTGGGCATCATAAGGAATAAAATGAATAAATTAGTGATTCTTAGCGTTAAAAAATGAGAAATATTTTCTAATCACTGACGTATAATCACATTAATTACCATTGCCATGTAATGAACAAACTGAATAAGGAGCGAACGTGATCCCCGTTGAACGTCACCAACAGATACTGGCACTGGTTGCCGAGCGTGGCGTCGTCAGCATTGCTGAACTGACTGAACGTTTAGGTGTATCGCACATGACTATTCGTCGTGACGTGCAAAAACTGGAAGAACAAGGTGCAGTGTTATCCGTTTCGGGTGGGGTTCGTTCGACTGAGCGGCTGGCTGCTGAGCCCTCTCATCAAGATAAAACGCTCATGTACAGCAGCCAGAAAAACGCCATTGGTATGGCGGCAGCGCTGCATATTCCACGTAATAGCTGTATTTATCTTGATGCCGGAACCACCACACTGGCGTTGGCACGGCAACTGGAAGCCAGGGATGATTTATTGGTGGTCACCAATGACTTTGTCATCGCTAATTTTTTGATTGAATCCTGCCAATGTAAAATGATCCATTCAGGTGGCACATTGTGTCGCGAAAACCGTTCTTGTGTCGGTGATGCCGCCGCCCGTGCGCTACGAAATTTATCCATTGATATCGCCTTTATTTCAGCATCCTGCTGGGGGTCTCGCGGCATTTCAACACCGGATGAAGACAAAGTTGTGGTGAAACGGGCAGTTAGTGAGGTTAGCAGCAAGCGCGTGCTACTGGCTGACGCATCAAAATACGGCAAGATTGCCACTTATTTAGCCTTACCTCTTACTGACTTTGATGCCGTGATTACTGATACCGGTTTGGCGTCTACAGCCCATGAAGAACTAGCCACTAAAGAGATTGAATTGATTATCGCCCCAACCCTGCGTCAATCTGATTGATCGATAAATAGCCTGCACCTCCTCTTGCCATACAGACAGTCCCGCAGAGGAGGGAAATTTGATAACTATATAAATCGTTATGTAGCTAAAGTAATCCCAAGTCTTAGCGCCCTAATAAATAAACGGCGTAAACTACAGGGCAACTTCGTTTGTATCCTTTTTTGTTGGCAACTATTGATATAACACCCATCTCATCAATCTGGATGTCTGAGGGTCACACAGGCCGGCGTTTCTGGAGCATGACATGAACAATGCAACCACGGCTGGAAAGCAAAAAGTGCCGTTACGACTCAGTACATCTATCACACTCATGGTTTCTGCGGTGATTATCTCCGTGTTATTGGTAGTTCACACACTGTTCTTCGTTCAACTTAGCAAGATGGCACAAGAGGGTTTGCAAGACAAAGCCGTTGCCGTCGCCCGGTCGCTCTCTTTTTCGCCCACCATCATTCACGGATTAACCGATCCTGAAACTGGGAAACAAATACAGTCCTATACCAGTCAAGTTCAGAAAGCGAATAACCTGCTATTTATTGTTGTGACTGATATGAACGGCATACGTTATTCACATCCTAATCCAGAGATGATCGGACAACATTTTATCGGCAATGATTTAGAACCTGCGCTACAAGGCAAAGAAAACAGCGCGATAAACCGAGGTGTACTGGAAAGAGCATTGCGTATTTTTATTCCTGTTTATGAACCTCACGGCAAACAAATAGGTGTTGTCGCAATTGGGATTTCTCTTACCAGCATTGACTCGGTTGTCAGTGAAACCCGTTGGACTATTCCCTGGACCATATTATTTGGAGCGCTGATTGGATCACTCGGCACCTGGTTTTTAGTCAAAGCACTGAAAAGAATTATGTTGGGTTTTGAACCCTACGAGATCTCCAACTTATTTGAACAGCGTAACGCCATGCTGCAATCCATTAAAGAAGGCGTTATCGCAGTTGATGCCAACTCGCGCATTACCGTGGTAAACCATGAGGCGAAGCGCTTATTTAAACAAAGTGGGCCGATGGAGAATTTATTACTCAGTAGTGCCAGCAAGTATTGGCCAGTGCGTTTGTATTTAGAGCAGGTATTGGAAACCGGGATTGCCCGACGCGATGAAGAAATAAACTTTAATGGCAGCATATTACTGACCAATACTGTTCCCGTAATGGTCAAAGGCGATATTATCGGCGCAATCGCCACTTTCCGCGATAAAACCGAAGTGAGTCAATTGATGCAACGCCTCACTGGCATGGTGCATTATGCCGATGCCTTACGAGCACAGTCGCACGAGTTTATGAATAAACTCCATGTGATTTTGGGTTTATTGCATATGAAGTATTATCAGCAACTTGAAGATTATATTGTTAAAACATCGAATAATTATCAGGCGGAAATTGGCTCTCTTCTGCGCAAAGTAAAATCTCCAATCATTGCCGGTTTCCTGCTGGGGAAAATCAACCGGGCACGCGATTTGGGTATCACGTTATCTATCAGTGACGATAGCTTGTTGCCCGATACCGATAATGAGCAAATAACGACTACCTTAATTACAGTTTTGGGCAATCTGATTGAGAATGCTATGGAAGCCATTGGCAACCAGTCTCAACGAGAAATTAATGTCAGCTTCCATTATCAAAATGGCCGTGTACATTGCGTTGTCAGTGATGATGGGCCGGGTATTGCAACCGAGTTGCAAGACAGTATTTTTGATAATGGTTTTTCCACGAAAGGAAATGAACACGGCATTGGTTTGAGCCTGGTTCGCCAGAGTTTGGAAAGTATTGGCGGCAATATTGAGTTCGATTCAGAAGCGGGTGTTTTTACCCAATTCTTTATCAACCTCCCCTACGAAGTAACCTCAAATAATATGATCTCCAGTGACAATTATTCAAACAACATCAGCGCGGTAAATCATGATTAATGTATTAATAGTAGATGATGATGCAATGGTAGCTGAGCTGAACAAGTGTTATCTGAGCCAAGTGGCGGGCTTCAACTGCTGCGGCTCAGTCTCCAGTTTACAGCAGGCCCGGGAGCACGTGATGGCAGCGGAACAGCCGATTCACCTGGTCCTGTTAGATGTATTCATGCGCCAGGACAATGGATTAGACTTGCTGCCAGTTTTACGTGAATTCAGTGAGCATACTGATGTTATTGTTATTTCATCTGCGACTGATGTGAATACCATCAAAAAAGCACTGCAATACGGGGTAGTAGATTACTTAATTAAGCCGTTCCAATTCTCACGTTTTGAAGAAGCACTGTCGACTTATCGTGAAAAACAGAGTTTGCTGGGGCAGCGCGAATATTGTGCGCAAGAAGATGTCGATTCATTATTACGGCGTAGTAATGCCACGCCCGTCGAGCGCAAAAAATTACCCAAAGGGCTAACAGCGCAAACACTACGAACTGTATGTGAATGGATTCTGGAAGTACAGGATGGGGAGTTTTCGACGGAGCAGATGGCAAATGCTATTGGTATTTCACGCGTTTCTTGCCGTAAATATTTAATTTACCTTTCCGATACTGAAGTTCTCAGCACTAAAGTTCTGTATGGCGCAACCGGCCGGCCGGTTTATCTCTATAAACTCTTGCCCAGCCAGCAGGAGGTATTAAAACAGTATTGCCAATAGTATTAGCACCAAGAAGAACTTAATTCTCAATGACAAACGGCATCCGATAAAAAATGCCGTTTGTTATGCTATTACTCAAAGTGTTTGTTTAAATTATCCAACCTAACAGCTTTAAATTATCCAACCTAACAACAATGTGGCACCAATTACCGTGGATGCACCGCCAATACGGGTGGCTATCTGTGCAAATGGCATCAATGACATCCGGTTTGAGGCGGAAAGAATAGCAACATCCCCTGTCCCACCGAGTCCGCTGTGGCAACTGGTCACAATGGAGGCTTCCACGGGATACATATTTAGATAGGGAGCAGTAATGAAACTGATGGCCGCCATTGATAAAACAACAGATCCACAAACCACGACATAGCCAACGGAGAATACGGCGACAACACTTTCTAACGGAACATACAACATCCCCAGACCAATCATTAGAGGCCAGACCAACGTAGTAGAAACAAATTTATACCAGCTGTGCGCACCCTGCTCCATTTTTGACGGAATAACCTGCGCGTATTTGCACATCACGGCAATCAAAATCATAAGTACCGGGCCAGGAATATGCACAACCTTTTCAAATAACCCACCTACAATGAAGAATGCACAGGTCATTAATAGCCCACCGCCCATTAACTGAAAATCAGCCTGTTTTGGCCCTTCTTGCGAGGTAAACACCGCATTGTCTTGCGCTGAACGAATTAACATCCCTTCGCCATTCAGATCTTTGCGCCGCATACCGATACGTGCCAACACACCGGCACAGATAATAGCAAAAATGTTTCCGACCACTGCCGCTGGAGCCAACTGGGCAACATAAATATCAGGTGCTTGCCCAAGAATCGCCGAATAAGCCAAGGACAACGGCAAGATACCTTCACCAATGCCACCACCGATGATCGGGACAATAATAAAGAAAAAAGTGTGATAAAGGGAGAAACCGAATAACTTACCCACCAATAACCCGGTAGCGACGGCAGTGATGGTTCCCACTACCAGCGGGATAAACATACGTGTCATTCCCTGAATGAGTACCACGCGATTCATGCCAAGAATACTGCCAACAACCAGACTGGCGATGACAAAATAGAGTAAATTCGCCTCCTTCATCAGCAAGTGAACCGTATCTAACGTATTGGTTTGAAAAATACCAAAGTAGACCAACACTGATGGCACCATCAGACACAATATAGCTGGGCCACCTATGTCTTTTAATACTGGAATATGGCGACCAATATGGGATAACACAAAGCCCATCGTCATAATAACAGCCAAGCCACCAATCATATTTTTGGGTAGATAACTGGCATAAGCCGAAATAAACACAATAGCCGAAATGGTCATAAATAAAGCCATTGGCATAGTGTTTATATTCATTTTGTTCACGTTGGTAATCAACGTTTTGATGGAAAACTTATCTGCCATACCGATCTCTTCGTCGCAAGCAAGAGTGATGTCCTGATTTGTTTTTTTCATTTTAGACCTACTGTTGGGTAGCACCTAAGGAACAAGAGGTAACGTATTGAATGTTATGATCAGCTAATGATATTCGATATTTATCACAGACCTATTTAAGGAAGTAATCGATTAACCTGTCGCTAAAAATTATTATTAACATCAGCAATATTATTATTAACATCAATAATAAAAACAGAAGATGTAAATGCTCAACCTCAAGATACCACTCCACTCAGAGCAAAAGAACAAGAGATACTGATATACTTATTGCATTTGAGAGCATCACGACAGGTTTATTTTAATTAACTTAACTCGGTGTTTTGTAATTAAAAAATCCGAATGTAATCAAGTTTCTCTGTTATGCTTTTTTAGTTAAAAATGGTTAGATTAAAATCTTTGTTTAGATATAAACACTTTGCATGCATGAAATCGCTCGCTTACGACAGCCAGTCTACTCGTGGCCTTAAGTGCTATAGCTTAGCGGCTGCCCCCAGTTTCAACGCAGTATGCTATCAATGCCTGGAGTAATACCTTATTGGCAACCCTTTATATTGATCATAATTAAAACACCTATAGACCCGATGCCAAAGTATGTGTTTTGTGCCCAAAAGACAAACCATGCATATAAAAAGAATATCTGCATAAAAGTTTTCATCTAATTCAACCAATTAAGATCAACTGCAATTTAATCCAAAATGATAGTAATAAAATATAAAGCCAGGCTAAAAATAGTATCGATAGAAAATATACAGAATTGATTTATAGTAAAAAAACAAGCTCTCCGCATTCATCGACATAACAACCGGTTACGAGTTGTTCTAAAAACAATCAATAGTTACACTAAATGTATTAATATGTAAGCATGCGGTGTAATTATAAATTAACCTTAGCCATTCAATTAGTGACTTCGTTAATGCCGCAAAAAAAATAATTTATAAGTGAATATTTTTTTGCCTCATCACGATAGAAACGATAGCATGCCCTCCCATAATTCAAGAGTAATGATCAAAGCCACAACAAGTGAAGGCGCTAAGACGCTATTTATGCATTAACCTTTAGCAATCGGTTGCAGTAATACATTCACGATGATTGCACAACAGACAGGAAAATAGGGAATGTCTATGATGTCAGGAAAGCACTCTGCAGAAACCCATCACGACGCAAAAAAACGCTGGTTAGATTCTCATGATACTGGCTATCACAAAAGTATGGGCCGACGTCATATACAAATGATAGCGATCGGCGGTTCTATTGGTACCGGCCTATTTTTAGGTACAGGTGCTCGTTTGCAAATGGCAGGCCCAGCATTAGCATTGGTTTATTTGGTATGCGGGGTTTTCTCATTTTTCATTCTCAGAGCCCTCGGCGAACTGATTTTACACCGCCCCTCCAGTGGTAGTTTTGTCTCTTATGCTCGCGAGTTTCTCGGCGAAAAGGCATCCTATGTTGCTGGATGGATGTATTTTCTCAACTGGGCAATGACAGGGATCGTCGATATTACCGCCGTTGCTCTCTATATGCATTATTGGGGAACCTTCTCTGATGTACCCCAATGGCTGTTTGCGTTAGGCGCACTTTCAATTGTCGCCACCATGAATATGATTGGCGTTAAATGGTTTGCGGAGATGGAATTCTGGTTCGCATTGATTAAAGTGGCCGCCATCTCCATATTTCTGGTCGTCGGGGTTGTCTTTCTTGGAACCGGCCAGAGTGTAGGTGAACACTCGTCCGGTATGCATCTGATCACTGATAATGGCGGATTCTTCCCCCACGGGTTACTTCCCGCACTGGTATTAGTTCAGGGAGTTATATTTGCTTTTGCAGGTATTGAGTTAATTGGCACCGCAGCCGGCGAGTGCAAAGACCCAGAGAAAATGCTACCCAAAGCGATCAATAGTGTGATTTTACGTATTGGCCTGTTTTATGTCGGCTCAGTGGTCCTGTTGGTATGTTTACTCCCCTGGAATGCCTATCAGGCCGGCCAAAGCCCTTTCGTGACATTCTTCAGTAACTTAGGCGTTCCTTATATTGGGACAATCATGAATATAGTGGTGCTATCCGCCGCTCTTTCCAGCCTGAACTCGGGGCTGTATTCTACAGGTCGCATTCTACGTTCATTATCGATGGGCGGTTCAGCACCAAAATTCATGTCCCAAATGAGTCCCCAATCAGTCCCTTATGCCGGGATACTGGTCACTGTCGGCATTTATGTTTTTGGTGTAGTGCTTAACTTTCTCGTCCCATCACAGGTATTTGAGATTGTTTTGAATATTGCGTCGCTAGGGATTATTAGCTCATGGGCATTCATTATTGTGTGTCAGATGAAATTACGTCAGGCGATAAAGAACGGCACGGCCAAACCCGTCGCCTTTAAAATGCCCGGTGCTCCCGTGACATCCTGGCTAACCCTATTTTTCCTGGCCGGTGTATTAATCATGATGGCGTTAGATTATCCGAATGGTACCTGGACCGTTGCGACTTTACCTGTCATCGCCGTATTGTTAGTCGTTGGCTGGTTTAGTTTGCGTAAACGCGCCCGAGAAGTTGCAGCAGAACACAGAAATATGCCAGTCAAAGAAAGTGGCGCTAAAACAGTGCAACCTCTGATTTGTATGAACAAAAGCCAGTAGGTTAAAAAAGACATTCAGCCCGTAGCTTGATAAACAAACTTACGGGCTAAATTTAACGCGAATACGGCTAAGATTAATATTAAACCGCTATTGAATAATGCAACGGACACTACCGATTGATTCAATAATAGTGAGTAAAGTTAAAGGACTACAGTTTACTGAGAAGAAAATCGCGTAAAACGACTGCTTGATTATTTTGCTCATCACGACTGCCATATAGCAACGTGATTGGCTGTTGCTTCAACACCGCCAGCAAAGGTTCCCAAGCCGTAGAGTTATTGAGCTGGGCCCGATAGCGTATGACAAATTCCGGCCAATCCAAATGCTGATGAAACCATTGCCGCAACGCGTTATCCGGTGCGACCTCTTTTAGCCATACAACCCCCTCCAGGCGCGCCTTACTGATCCCACGCGGCCATAAACGGTCAACCAAGAAAGTATTGGCCTGATAAGGTGGTTCAGCATCATAGACCCGTTGCAATGTAACCTTATTTATACTCACAGCAATCTCCTTCGCTCTTTTCACTACTCCAATTAAATCAGTGACAGAGAATAAATTCGTGAAGATTCACCCCATGGGTGATAGCCCATCCCGGTAAAAGTAAAACCATATTTTTCATAGAAACCAATATGGTCAGTGCATAAATGTAACTCGTCGAAACCGATGCTTTTGACCTCTTCCGCCAAGTGCTTTATCAGCAACTCACCATAAGCATGCCCACGAAAGTTCTCTTCAATATAGAGCGCACACAGCCAAGGATACAGATCCATCCGGCTGATAAAATCATTAGTAATTAGCCCCACACAGCCAATAATCTCCGCATTGAACTCCATTAAATACCATTGCGGCAACGGCTTTTTTGCACCAAGACAATGCGTAATGCTATCTTGATAAAGCATTTTGGTCTCTTCTGTGGCCCACTTAAAACCTAATGCTGCCAATATCTCTCGACAAGCACGAGGGGTTTATCTCTCATTTTAAACACTGTAGCATCCGGCGAGGATCATGATATTATTTATTCATAAATACGAACATGTTATATTTCTTCCAGTTAAATTATGGGTAAAAAAATGACAACCGTGCTGATTAACACTACCAGACAGATGAAGAAAAAAAATATTATGCTGGTGACTGGCACATTAAAATCACTGGTATCTGCAACGAAAAGCGATATATCCGCTCAAACTGGTTTAAGTTTGGCAACCTGTGGCACGATACTGAATGAATTATGCGCTGAGGGAGAAGTTATAGAGGAATCTCTCGATGAATCACGCGGTGGCCGGCCAGCCAAACGCTATATATATAATCCAAATTACTTTAGTGTATTAAGTGTCTATGCCGAGGGTACAAATGACAGCGGCGTTATTTCGTCTTATCTCACCTCGGCCGATGGCAAAAAAACTCAAGAATATAATGAAATTTATAATAATCTGACTGTAGAAATATTAATTAACCATATTAAAGAGATAATAGATAAACATCCTAATATCAAAGCATTAGGCCTCGGTCTTCCCGGTGTTGTGGTCGATGGAAAAGTCCTAACTTGTGATATTACTCACTTAGAAGGACTGGATATTGCTGAGCAGCTAAATAACCAATTGGGTATTTTTGTTCAAGTGGGCAATGATATGAATTACACTGCATTTGGCTTCTACCGAAATGATTGCCGCGGTACAAATGACCCAGTCGCTTACATATTCATGCCCCCAAGACATTGCGCAGGTTGTGGCATGGTTATTTCCGGAAAAATGCTACGTGGGGCTAGCCAATTCGCGGGGGAAGTATCAAAACTTCCTTTCTATGATAATTTAACCAACGGAACGAGTACTTGCTCTCATCATACCCCCGAGTTTGAAAGGCTTCTGCATATCACCTCATCTTTAATTGTTATTATTAATCCGGCCACCATAGCAATATCAGGTAATAACATCGATCAAGCATGTATTGATGCGCTAGCTATCGAGTTATTAAAAAATTTTGATAGCAAACATATTCCGCAATTTGTCTATCGCGATTGTATAAAATCTGATTATCATAAGGGCATATCAGAATATACCCTCGACGCCTATAATAATTTTAGAGTCTTTGATAGCTAACTTACCCAAGCCGATGATGTTAAAACCCTGCCTCAGCACTAAAAGTCTCACTTCAGCGCTCACATTCTATTCCCTATTTATCGCCTATAAATAAACACCTTCCACGGCAAGAATGTTCTTGACTTCTTGAGCGCCATTATTATATTTTGTGACTTAATATAAGTCTTTTATTAAGTAATTTTACATTGCTGACAAATTTGATTTCGCGACCACTCACCAGAGAAAGGTAACTACTGAATGTCTAGCTCTACACTCGATGCCACTCTGGATACTTATGCTAAACGCTCCGCTACACGGGCAATATTTTTTGTCGCAGGATTTGCAATGGGCCTTTGGGCTTCACTGGTACCCTATGCACAAAATCGTCTGCATTTTGATGCTGGCTCGTTAGGATTACTGTTGCTTTGTTTGGGAACTGGCTCTTTACTAGCCATGCTGTTCTCCGGGAAACTCATCGGCCGTTTTGGTTGTAGAAATATCATGCTATTAGGTATCGTCCTAGCCTGTATATTCCTGCCTACTCTGGCAATCATTGATCAATTCCCTTTGATGGCTTTATGCCTATTTTTCTTTGGCGCTGGAATCGGTCTGGCAGATGTTGCAGTCAATGTCCAAGGCTCACTAGTTGAACAATCATCTGATAAACCACTAATGTCAGGTTTTCATTGTTTGTTCAGTGTTGGTTCAATTGCAGGAGCAGGTGGTGGTGCAATATTATTTACGCTTGGTTTGATGCCTCTTGCCGTAACATTCATTGCCATTGCAGTAATCGCTATTATTACCGTGACGGTTCTCAATGAATTAATCCCCTTTGGTGATCATAAAGAACCTACTGAGCAAGCGATAACAAAACCAAAACCCAATTTCCGACTCGTGTTAATGGCATTAATGTGCATGATTTGTTTTATGGCGGAAGGTGCAGTATTAGATTGGAGCGGCGTTTTTCTCACTAATGACCGTGGCCTTGATATAACATATGCAGGTTGGGGATTTGCAATTTTTGGTGGAACGATGTCAATCATGCGTTTCACTGGCGATAAAGTTGTCAGCCTTTTGGGGCGTAAACGCGTACTGGTTCTCAGCAGTATCATCGCCATGATCGGTTATGCGGTTGCGGTCATTATCCCCGACTGGAAATTCACATTGCTTGGTTTCGCGCTAGTCGGAGTTGGGGCCGCAAACATTGTTCCGGTACTGATAACCCTGGCGGGCCAGGAAAAAGTGATGCCGGTAAATATGTCCGTTGCAATGGTTGCAACACTAGGTTACTTCGGTGTTCTGGGCGGGCCAGCGCTGATTGGTTTTATTGCCCACTTAACTGATCTTTATACCGCATTCGCCATTATGGCTCTGACATTCCTTATTATTGCGGTCGGGGCATTTAAGCTGAAATATATCAACGAGGAATAACCGCATCAAAAATTAATACAGCGTAAACATATTTTTAAGATTCATCTAAAGATAAAATTTGTGACTGAGTATGGTAATTTTACCAGCTAGCAAAATTTTGCTAGCTTTTTTTTAGATAAATAGCGTTAAGATATTTTCTATCAAGCTACTATCTTCAATATGTAAAAGAGGGAAACAAGATGGGTATTAAAATCGTTGCTGTTGATATGGATGGAACCTTTCTTAACGACCAGATGAATTTTGATAGGAAACGGTTTAGCGCTCAATATGCACAATTAAAAGATAATGGAATAAAATTTGTTGTTGCCAGTGGCAACCAATATTACCAGCTCATCTCATTCTTTCCCGATATCGCTGATGAAATCGCATTTGTCGCCGAAAATGGTGCCTACGTTAGTAATGAAAATACAGAAATTTTTTGCGGAGTGCTATCCGATGAAAACTGTGACAAAGTTCTAAAAACAATCTTACCACTACCTCATCTTGATATTATTGTTTGTGGCAAGAATGGTGCTTGTATGCTCAGTTCATCTGATAATACTTTCTACACCACCATGAGCAAATATTACCACCGACTTAAAATTATTGATAACTTCAGTCAAATCGAAGAACCCGCATTTAAGTTCGCAATCAGTTTGCCCGATGAAAAATTGGCTGACTTTATGACATTCATTGAGGCTGAATTAGGCGGTATTGTAACGCCAGTGTCCAGTGGCCATGGTTCTGTTGACCTGATCATACCTGGTGTACATAAGGCCAATGGTATTAAATTACTCCAGAATATATGGGGTGTGAAAGATGAAGAAGTCGTGACTTTTGGTGATGGTGGCAACGATGTTGAGATGCTGCAATATGCCGGATTTGGATTTGCTATGGCAAATGCGCCAGATCGTATAAAAAAAATAGCGAAATATCAGACCAACTCGAATAATGATTCAGGCGTGTTAAATGTCATTGATAAAATTTTAAGAAAAGAACCGCCCTTCGTATAAATATAATCAGCTACATAAATTATAAGAAATTTTAGCCGTTATTCCCTTTCCATTGTGAATAATTATAAAAACAAAATGGGGGCCACATGACTGCCCCCACAATGACATTGCATAGTTAGCTGGAACAGCTTGATCAGTGATTATTCAAAAACTTATCAAGGAACTGTCGGGTACGTTCATGCTGCGGGTGAGCAAACAATTCTTTCGCCGGGCCTTGTTCCACAATCCTACCGTGATCCATAAAAATAGCCCGGTCTGCCACATCACGAGCAAAACTCATTTCATGAGTGACGATAACCATCGTCCGTTTTTCCTCAGCCAATGCGCGAATAGTATTTAACACCTCACCCACCAGCTCAGGGTCTAATGCGGATGTCGGCTCATCAAATAGAATGACCTGAGGTTGCATAGCGAGTGCACGCGCGATAGCCACACGCTGTTGTTGTCCACCGGATAAACGACGAGGATAAGCGTTTTCCTTGCCACTTAATCCAACTTTCGCCAACAGCTCACGCGCACGTTTTACAGCCTCTGACCGTTTTTCACCCTTCACTATAACCGGCCCTTCAATGATATTTTCCAACACCGAGCGATGAGGAAATAAATTGAAGCTCTGGAACACAAAACCGACCTTTTGTCGTAATGCGCGAACTTGCCGTTGCTGCTTATTTATAGGGATACTGCCATCAATCTCTATATCACCAACACGAATAATCCCAGAGTCAGGCGTCTCAAGCAGATTGATGCTGCGTAACAACGTGGTTTTACCTGAACCACTTGGCCCGATTATCGCAACCACTTCGCCACTGTTCACTTCAAGCGAGATACCGTGCAGTACCTGTTGACCTTTAAACTGTTTGGTCAGCTCTTTAATGTCGATGGTACTCATGGCTACTCCTGATCCTGACGATTAACATGGGCTTCCAGACGATTTTGTAATGCTGATAACAGGGTCGCCATGATCCAATAAATCAGTGAGGCCGCCAGATACATAGTGAAAACTTCCAAGGTGCGAGAAGTCACCAATTGCGCCTGGCGGAAAAGTTCGGGGACCTGAATGGTCGCTGCCAGCGAGGTGTCTTTTACCAAACCGATGAAACTGTTACCCAGCGGGGGGAGTGCGGTACGACCTGCTTGCGGCAATATAACGCGGTAGAGAGTTTGCCAACGCGTCATCCCGATACTGGCGGCGGCTTCCCACTGCCCTTTCTCGATCGATGAAATCGCAGCACGCAATGTTTCTGAGGTATAAGCGGCCGTATTCAGTGATAAGCCGATTAAGGCTGCTGGCATAGGATCCAGCTCAATCCCAAATTGCGGCAAACCATAATAAATCATAAACAGTTGAGCAATTAACGGAGTACCACGGAAAATAGAAACGTAAAAACGAGAGAGAAGTGAAAGAGGCAAAAATCGGGATAACCGCATCATGGCTAACATAAAGCCTAATGCCAGACCAAAAAACATCCCCCCCAGACTAAGCTGGAGGGTAAACCAGGCACCTTTCAATAAAAATGGTGCTGAATCCAGCACCAGTTGAATACTTTCTTGCATTATTTAGTTACGTCCGCGCCAAAATATTTTTCTGAAATTTTGGCCAATGTGCCATCTTTTTGCATTTCAGCGATAGCTTGATTGATCGCTGCCAACAGCTCAGGATTATTTTTACGCAATGCCACACCTGACTCTTGGCGGGCAAATGCCGGGCCAGCAACGGCCAAGGTGTCGTTGGTTTTCTTCACCAAATCCAATGCGGCTAAGCGGTCAACTAAAATGGCATCAGTACGACCGACACGAAGGTCTTGATACTTCGTTGGGTCATCATCATAGGTACGAATATCAACATCTTTCAGATTTTCACGTAACCATTGCTCATAGTTACTGCCCAAACCCACACCTACTTTCTTACCCACCAAATCTTCAGGTTTGCTGAACTTGCCTTCATTGCCTTTTTTGGTCAGAACCTGAATGCCGGATACTGTATAAGGCGTTGAGAAATCATATTTTTTCTTGCGCTCATCTGAAATGGTGACTTGGTTAATCGCCACATCAATACGCTTAGATTCCAGTGAGGCCAGCATACCATCCCACTTGGTTGGAGTGATTTTTGCTTTAACGCCCATATGTTCTGCCAATGCATTAGCGAAATCCACTTCAAAGCCGGTGAGTTTGCCATCTTCACCCTGGAAGCTGAACGGTGGATAAGTTCCTTCCAACCCGACAATCAGGGTTCCTCGCTCTTTAACCTGATCTAACAGGTCACCCGCAGCATACGACTTCACATTTAGACCCGTTGCCAGTGCAACTGCCATCATGCCCAGGACAACCCGACGACGTACAATTGAAAAGCCCATAAATACTCCAACTGTCATGTTTATTTTTGATATTCAACACTTTATCAGTGTTACTAATGAAATAAAGGAATATAAAATAATAACGATAGCTACAAATAGAATAAGCAATAACCAAAGACTACACCTGCGGATGATAAGCAAATAATGCAGGTGCGCCGCCGGTATGAATAAACAAAATGGGGCCATCATCGCGAAACTTTTTCTGCTCAAAGCCATCAAGTAAACCAGCCATTGCCTTGCCGGTATAAACCGGGTCCAGCAATATCCCTTCCAGCCTTGCCAATAACCCGATTGCCGCCAGCCCTTCTTCATTTGGCATACCATATTGCGGCGCAAAATAATCATCCCATAGGGTGATATCCGCAGGCCCGCTGGTCACGCCGAGCGATGTCGCTAATTCTTGTTGAATATGAGTAACTTTAGGGCGCTGTTCTTCTGCTTTGCGCGATACTGTGACACCAATCAGCTCCGTTTGCGGCAACAGTTGCTGTAAACCAACAGCCAACCCCGCATGGGTACCCGCACTGCCCGAAGCCACAACCACCGAGCTGAAGGTGACATTTCCAGCCGATTGAGCTGCAATTTCCAATGCGCACTGCACATATCCCAAGGCCCCTAATGCATTAGAGCCACCAACCGGTACCACATAAGGGCGAAATCCCTGCGCCTCGATGCGGGTTGCCAACTCAGCCAATTGCTGGTTTGGATCATGTAATCCATCGCACATCACCACCTCAACATTAAATAAATCCAACAGCAATCGATTGCCATTGGTCAAATAATTTTCCTGTGAGGTACCGATAGGATTCTCAAGTAACGCAACACAATGTAAGCCCAATTTTGCAGCAACAGCCGCTGTTTGGCGCACATGATTAGATTGGATAGCCCCCGCGGTCACCAGTGTATCCGCTCCTTGCCTCAACGCATCAGCCGCTAAAAACTCCAGCTTACGCAGCTTATTACCGCCAAGTGCCAAGGGTGTGACATCATCACGTTTAATATAGATTTCGCGTCCCAAATAGTCAGAAAGACGAGATAGTTTCTCTAATGGCGTGGCATTACCGACCAAATCCAGGCGCGGAAATTGCGCCAGTTTATGTTGAAGCGTCACGGCCCCTCCAGAAAATTAATGAGTTACTGCAACAAAATTACCCGAAGTCATTCGAGTTGCAGATAGGCAGAAGCAAACCAACCCCCAACTGACTCAAGTCAGTGGCTCAGGTCAGTAAACGTCGTTAACACCCCTGCTCAAGTGCGGAGGGAAAACATAGATTTATCAGAAGTGACAGCAATAATCACTGATTTTATTATAGATGCAGGCAAGCAATAGCGCAGGTGAATATAGAGGATAATAAAAAGCCCGGCTAAGGAGAACCTTGCCGGGCGCGGAATCATTGAAGGTAATGACGTAATCGTTTTGCTTTATCTTAGAAGTGCTCTCAATGAAAAACACAGAGTTTTCTCAAGTGATAACACTCCGTCATAACCCTTAGTAGTTCTTTTGCCATGCCAAATATTGATCATACTTACGCAAAGCAATGCGGTAATTGTTATGTGCTGCATTTGGCAGTTCATCAATAATACGCTGATGCATAGTTTCGCTGGCGAATTTCTCTGCCGGATAATTGGTCGCAACCAGCATTTCATCCAACCGACGTAACCGCACAACATATTCGCGAACCGTACTATGACTCATCTCAGTTTGCTCAAATAAATACTGTTTGAACGCCATAATATCGAAATAGCCCGGCGTGCTGTTGCAATATATCTCACTGCAAAAACGGCACAATGCGGTTAATTCATGCTGAAGTTTTGACCAGACTTGATCATCAATAGGCTGATCCATACCGGCAATCGCTTCTTTATTGATAATTTGTCCGCGGAAAACCAACGCCATACGATCAAGTTGTTTATGACAATGTGAACAATGAGTTTGGCCGTGCTTATAATCTTTTAAATAACGGCTCAGCGGCCGCTTTTTTAACTGAAGTCCTGGCATAAGAAGACCTGCATTAATAAAGTTAAACACTGTGATATCACTGAGCGAAAATGAATTATGAGTCGTTATTCAGGCGGGCGCGTAAACGTTTTATCGCCTGGCTATGAAGCTGGCTGACGCGGGATTCCCCCACTTCCAGCACGGCTCCGATTTCTTTCAGGTTCAGCTCTTCCTGGTAATACAGCGTCAACACCATTTTTTCACGTTCCGGCAAAGCCTCGATCGCTTCAATAACACGTTGGCGCAGATTTCCTTCCAATAAATGCTGTAGCGGATTAGCGTCTTCATGCCCTTCCAGCATGGGTTCGACGCTTTCGCCATGCTCTTCCCGCCACTCGTCATAGGAAAAAAGCTGGCTGTTGTTGGTGTCCAACAAGATCTGGCGGTACTCAGTCAAATCAATATCAAGATTTTGTGCGACTTCCTGCTCAGTCGCCGGACGTCCGAGCCGTTGTTCAACCTTTTGCATCGCACTGGCTACTTCGCGTGCATTACGCCGTACACTACGTGGCGCCCAATCTCGGCTACGCAGCTCATCCAACATCGCGCCACGTATACGCTGTACCGCATAAGTGGTAAATGCGGTTCCTTGTAAAGCGTCATAACGCTCAACAGCATTCAGCAGACCAATCCCCCCAGCCTGCAACAAATCATCCAATTCCACGCTGGCCGGCAGGCGCACCTGCAAACGCAATGCCTCATGTCGCACCAGAGGAACATAGCGTTGCCAGAGGGAATTCTTGTCCATCACGCCTTCGGCGGTATACAGATCGCTCACTAGACAGGCACCTAAGGGTAAGAGAGTCGTACCATTATCCTGTCCGGTCAGTCAGACAATCGCCTGAATAGGCCTATAAAAAGGCGGCTATTTGACTTATGCCCACTTATGTATGCTATCTGTCTCGCTTTAAAGGGTTTCAATAACGCAATTAATTTTTATCTGAGTGATGAAAACCCGATCTCTGGCGCTATACCAAAAGTTGTAATAACGAGAGATCGTCATTAATCTTCACTTTGTCTATTTCGGTTCGAAAATCTGCTTCAACCTTTGCGCTGTGCTGCCTAAATGCATGATAAGAATAGAAAATATCAATAACATCATCTTCCGTAATCAGCCCAACTTTAAGTATGTGGGCACTAATCAATGAGCGGATAAAGAAGAAATCGACCATTAATAGATAGAATTCTTTTAATAGCGGTTGACCACCACGGATAGCAAATTGGTTGTGGTGCAATCGATAAAGAAAGTAATTACGCAATACGTGAGGATGGTCGGAAAAAAAGAGCAATGCCTTGTCATTCCAAGCGGCACTCAATAATTTCATTCTTTCTTCAAGTTGTTCATTGTCGAACTCAACGACCAGATGCTCAATCAGCTTTCCGAGGTAACTATATAAGGTTTCCCTTCCTCTTGAATTTGGCGAGTCAACACAACATTGTTGAGTACGGATAAGCAACTGCCATTGAAGATTTTGATTGAATGGAATATTTTCCAAATACCCAGTTACAGAGCCGCCTTGCAGCTTCCCAAGTAGCGCTTCAAAATACGCCTCCATCGCCGGTAATTTACTGTCTATAGTGCCTTCTAATTTTTGACAATAAAGTAAGAAAGAGGCAATGCTGTATAAGTTTTCTTCAATGCGTGGTTGAGGAGACATCAAAAAATTAGCGCAAAATAAATTAATTAATTGCCCTTCAATGTTGAGTTCTGGTGCCCTGAAATAACCATTTTTCTGAATAGGCATAGACTGCATATTCAAAGCAGTCGGGTTAAACAGCACTTGCCGCGCAGCTTCTGGGCAAGAAATATTTAAACTATTACGCTTTTCATGACGATATACATGTTCCAGTCGTGGATAGGATGAGCAAGTTTCACTTAAAGCATCCGCCCCTAAACGCTTATGTACTTTGCACAGTTGATCTTGATCCAAATAAGGGCAATTGCCATGCTCATTGAGCTTAATTTCAGCCCAATTTGAAAAACTGGCTCTACTGACTGATATATCCGTTATCGCAATACGCCTAATTTCGGCATTTTGGCTTTTAGTATATTTACGATATGTTTGTTTATCGAGAGTAATGCTCCAGCGCTTACAGCAATGATCACGACAAGCCGCACCCACGCAGCTGAAATTAGCAACATAATCAGGTTGAACTACCATAAGCTCTTTCACTCAATACTCCTCAGCCATCCGTATTTATCCCATGTTTTAATCTAGGGTAATTTCTTTACTGGAAAAAAATTAACCTAGAATAAAAGGCGGCAATAAAGGCCGCCTTAATAGTGCATTTATAGGGTGAAATTATTATTTCAGCCTAAATTAACGCAGCAGAGACAATACAGTTTGTGGAACCTGGTTAGCCTGAGCCAGAACAGAAGTACCGGCTTGTTGCAGAATCTGTGCGCGGCTCATGTTGGACACTTCAGTTGAGTAATCCGCATCTTGAATACGGCTACGGGCTGAAGTCAGGTTGTTCACGGTGTTGTTCAGGTTGGTGATGGTGGACTCAAAACGGTTCTGAGACGCACCTAACACGCTGCGCTGAGTATCAACTGCTTTCAGCGCTTTATCGATATCGGCCAGCGGTGTAGTACCCGCAGCAGTACCATCAGCAGCAACCTGACCTTTCAACACATCAAAACCTTCAGCAGCTACGGTACGGGCATTACCATTTACCGCTTCACCAGCAGTAGTAGCGGTTTTCAGTGCTGTATTGTATAAACCAGTATTGGTCGTTACTAAGGTCTTGGCAGTATCCCAAGCAGTTTTAAGCGCCGCGTTCCCTGCATCAGCAGGGTCCGCAGCAACTGCATCTTCATAAGCTTTTTGTTTGACTGGCACATCATCCGTAGCAGTTTTAACGTTATCTTGCGCGGTTTTCAGCGCTGTTGTAGCGGTGAACTTATAAGTATTAATGGTATCACCTGAAATACCACCGGCACCGGCCGCCGCCAGGTTCCAACCTGAACTTGCACCAATAGCAATACTGATTTGTTCGTTATCTTTCGAACCGACCTGGAAATCGTAGCTTGAATCCGTTGCAGTACGGTTATCCAATACTTTGATGCCGTTGAAATCAGTTTGCTTGGTCACGCGGTTGATTTCTTCCATGCGCTGGTTAACTTCAGACTGGATGGAGTCGATATCAGATGCTGAGTTAGAGCTGTTTTGCGCCTGAACAGTCAGGTCACGCACACGTTGCAAGTTGTTGTTGATTTCGCCCAACGCGCCTTCAGCAGTCTGTGACAGTGAGATACCGTCGTTGGCATTACGTGCTGCCACAGTCAAACCGTTGATGTTAGAAGTGAAACGGTTGGCAATCGCCTGACCCGCTGCATCGTCTTTTGCGCTGTTGATACGCAGACCGGAAGACAAACGCTCAATGGCGGTGCCTAAAGAAGACTGGGATTTGTTCAGGTTGTTCTGAGTCAGCAGAGACAGGCTGTTAGTGTTAATGACCGCCATAGTAGGTATTCCTTTAAATATGATTCGGCTAAGGTTCAGGCTTATTTGCCTACGGCTTCAATCACCGTCTTTTTTATTATCGGCAGGCTCATCCAAACCTTTAGCTGTATATCCGGCGTATCATTCCGCTGCGCTGGAATAAAAAAAGCCCCCATAATATGGAGGCTTGCAAGAATCAGCTGAATAATATTAACGCAGCAGAGACAATACAGTTTGTGGAACCTGGTTAGCCTGAGCCAGAACAGAAGTACCGGCTTGTTGCAGAATCTGTGCACGGCTCATGTTGGACACTTCAGTTGAGTAATCCGCATCTTGAATACGGCTACGGGCTGAAGTCAGGTTGTTCACGGTATTGTTCAGGTTAGTGATGGTTGACTCAAAACGGTTCTGAGACGCACCCAATACGCTGCGCTGTGTATCAACCGCTTTCAGCGCTTTATCGATATCAGCCAACGGCGTGGTACCGGTTGCTTTACCATCAGCAGCGACGGTGCCATTCAACACGTCAAAACCTTTGGCGGCAACTGTACGCACCTTGCCATTTACCGCTTCATTAACGGCAGTTGCATCTTTAACTGCGGTAGCTAATGCGGTGTTTTTACCATCCAGTGTGGCTTTGGTAGTCGTAATATCACCAGCAACACCGCTTTTAACCGCAGCCAAATACGCAGTATTCGCAGTATCATAGTCAGTTTGCGCAGTATCAAGTGCAGCTTTCTTGGTGAAAGCATAAGTATTTACAGTATCTGATGAAGTACCATCAGCATTGGCTGTCGCCAGATTCCAGCCAGAACTTGCACCAATCGCAATGCTGATTTGTTCATTATCTTTCGAACCGACCTGGAAATCGTAGCTTGAGTCTGTCTTGGTACGGTTATCCAATACTTTGATGCCGTTGAAATCAGTTTGCTTGGTCACGCGGTTGATTTCTTCCATGCGCTGGTTAACTTCAGACTGGATGGAGTCGATATCAGATGCTGAGTTAGAGCTGTTTTGCGCCTGAACAGTCAGGTCACGCACACGTTGCAAGTTGTTGTTGATTTCGCCCAACGCGCCTTCAGCAGTCTGTGACAGTGAGATACCGTCGTTGGCATTACGTGCTGCCACAGTCAAACCGTTGATGTTAGAAGTGAAACGGTTGGCAATCGCCTGACCCGCTGCATCGTCTTTTGCGCTGTTGATACGCAGACCGGAAGACAAACGCTCAATGGCGGTGCCTAAAGAAGACTGGGATTTGTTCAGGTTGTTCTGAGTCAGCAGAGACAGGCTGTTAGTGTTAATGACCGCCATAGTAGGTATTCCTTTAAATATGATTCGGCTAAGGTTCAGGCTTATTTGCCTACGGCTTCAATCACCGTCTTTTTTATTATCGGCAACGAACCTCAGAGCTTTAGTAAAATAACCATCAGCAGCAGGGTAAATTGATTAAAAATCTCAATTAAAAAAGCCCCCATAATATGGAGGCTCGAAAGAATCGGCTGAATAATATTAACGCAGCAGAGACAATACAGTTTGTGGAACCTGGTTAGCCTGAGCCAGAACAGAAGTACCGGCTTGTTGCAGAATTTGTGCACGGCTCATGTTGGACACTTCAGTTGAGTAATCCGCATCCTGAATACGGCTACGGGCTGAGGTCAGGTTGTTCACGGTGTTATTCAGGTTGGTGATGGTTGACTCAAAACGGTTCTGAGACGCACCCAATACGCTGCGCTGAGTATCAACCGCTTTCAGCGCTTTATCGATATCGGCCAACGGTGAGGTACCGGTTGCTTTACCATCAGCAGCGACGGTGCCATTCAACACATCAAAGCCCTTGGCGGCAACAGTACGTGACTTACCGTTCACCGCTTCATTAACTGCGGTAGCATCTTTAACCGCGGTTGCCAGATCGGTAGTCGCAGTATCCGCGGCACCTTTAAGTGCTGCTGCCGTTGTTGTGCCATTAGTGGCATCGGCTTTAACGGCTGCCAGATATGCACCATTTGCCGAATCATACGCGGCTTGCTTAGTATCAAGAGCCGTGGTCTTAGTGAAAGCATAAGTATTTACAGTATCTGATGAAGTACCATCAGCATTGGCTGTCGCCAGATTCCAGCCAGAACTTGCACCAATCGCAATGCTGATTTGTTCATTATCTTTCGAACCGACCTGGAAATCGTAGCTTGAGTCTGTCTTGGTACGGTTATCCAATACTTTGATGCCGTTGAAATCAGTTTGCTTGGTCACACGGTTGATTTCTTCCATGCGCTGGTTAACTTCAGACTGAATGGAGTCGATATCAGATGCTGAGTTAGAGCTGTTTTGCGCCTGAACAGTCAGGTCACGCACACGTTGCAGGTTGTTGTTGATTTCGCCCAACGCGCCTTCAGCAGTCTGTGACAGTGAGATACCGTCGTTGGCATTACGTGCTGCCACAGTCAAACCGTTGATGTTAGAAGTGAAACGGTTGGCAATCGCCTGACCCGCTGCATCGTCTTTTGCGCTGTTGATACGCAGACCGGAAGACAAACGCTCAATGGCGGTGCCTAAAGAAGACTGGGATTTGTTCAGGTTGTTCTGAGTCAGCAGAGACAAGCTGTTAGTGTTAATGACCGCCATAGTTGGTATTCCTTAAATTCTGTTAGATTATGGTTCGAGCTTATCACCCACGGTTTTATCACCGTTACAGCTTGTATCGGCGTATTTGACCAAACCTTTAATTAACTATTTTGGAATATTGCCACTAATAGGTGGGTCAATGCGGCAAATAGCACTCTGTTATCCCCTGCTATTCTGCCCATCATTATTTCTATTTTATGTGTAAACTTTTCCATCCCCTGGCCGATAACCCGGTAACGACACTTGAATATTAAGGATTAGACATGGCAAGTATCAGTTCGCTGGGCGTTGGATCAGGCATGGAGTTAAGTTCTCTTTTGACGAGTTTATCAAATGCAGAACAAGCGCGATTAACACCGCTGACCACACAGCAAACCAGTTATAAAAGCAAACTTACCGCTTATGGTATTTTGCAAAGTGCGCTGGCAAAAGTGGAAACCGCTTCAGCCGCGCTGAAAAAAGCTGACACACTGACCTCTACCGCCGTAAGTAGCACGAACACAGCATTCAGTGCTGTAACTGATAGTGCGGCCAGTGCCGGTAGTTACACTATCGAAGTGACTAATCTGGCGAAATCACAGTCCTTATTGTCCGCAGAGGTACCCGATGCGACCAATAAGTTAGGTAATGATAATGCCTCACGGACTATCACTATCATCCAACCAGGCAAAAAAGATCCGCTTGAAGTCACTCTAACCAGCGACCAAACTTCGTTGACCGGTATCCGCGATGCCATCAATAAACAAGAAGGCGGTGTTAGCGCCAGCATCATGAAAGCGGATGATAATACCTATTATCTGGCGTTAACGTCGAAAGACACCGGTACTCAGTCAGAAATGACTATTAGTGTAACGGGTGATGATACGTTAAATGATTTTCTTAATTACACACCGAGCAGCACCGGTGGCAGCGGTGGCATGACGCAAAAAGTGGCAGCAGAAGATGCAGCACTAACCGTCAACGGGGTGGCAATTACTCGCCAAAGCAACACTATTACCGATGCACCGCAAGGCGTTACCTTAACACTGAAAGCTAAAACCAAGACCAGTGAACCAGAAACGCTAAACATCACGCGCGATAGCACCGCGATGAAAACAGCCATTCAAACCTGGGTTGATGCTTATAACTCATTGCAAACCACTTTTGGTTCACTAACCCAATATACGGCGGTTGAACAGGGTAAAGATCAGTCAACCAATAATGGTGCGTTGGTCGGTGATGGCACATTGCGCAGTATTCAAACACAATTGAAAAGTCAATTGGCTTCTGCGCAGCCCGGTGATGTGAAGACCTTGGCCAGTTTGGGCATCACACAAGATATCAAAGGCAAACTGACAATAGATTCAACTAAACTGGATAAAGCCTTAACTGAGAAGCCAAACGGTGTGGTGGCATTCTTTGTTGGTGATGGCAAAGAGACTGGATTTGCAACCCAAACTGATAATTTGCTGAATACTGTACTGGATACCACTAAGGGCACACTGAAAAGTGCCACTGATGGCATCAATAAGTCATTAAAGAATCTGGATACACAAGTCACTGCGACCACCGCGAGCATTGCATTAACCATTGAGCGTTATAAAACACAATTTACTCAATTGGATAAAATGATGACGTCAATGAACAGTACTGTCAGTTTCTTAACTCAGCAATTTTCTTCATAAAGGATAGGATATGTACAACCGATCAGGGAGCCAGGCGTATGCTACGGTAGGCTTGGAAAGTGGGGTAATGAGCGCCAGCCCACATCAATTGATCGTGATGCTATTCGACGGGGCGCAGAGCGCCCTGGTTCGTGCCCGCATCTTGATGAATCAGGGAGATATTCCAGCCAAAGGTGCTGCACTTTCTAAAGCCATTAACATTATTAATAATGGGCTGAGTGCAGGCCTTAATATGGAAAAAGGCGGTGAGCTGGCAGAGAATTTGTCGGCTTTATATGACTATATGTCGCGGCGCTTGCTGCATGCCAACTTGCATAATGACGAACAGGCAATTACTGAAGTGCTCGCTTTGCTCGAAAATATTGCGGATGCCTGGCGGCAGATCGGCCCCAATTATCAACCTGATTAGGACCCCATTTAATGGAACGTCACCAGCACCTTTTGTCTGAATATCAACAAATCCTGACCCTCAGCGAGCAAATGTTAGTGCTGGCGACCGAGGGCAATTGGGATGCGCTGGTTGATCTGGAAATGACTTACCTTAAAGCTGTTGAAAGCACCGCTAATATCACTATTTCTTCATGCTCATCGCTAATGCTGCAAGATTTATTACGGGAGAAGCTAAGAGCTATTTTGGATAATGAAATTGAAATTAAACGTTTATTGCAACTACGCCTTGATACATTAAGTGACTTAGTTGGGCAATCGACCAAACAACAGGCGGTAAATAATACGTACGGCCAATTCCCTGACCATGCTTTGCTATTAGGCGAAACACAGTAATCTACCGCTAGCATGGTCATACAATAGTGTTTATAACTGAACTATCGCTTGCAACTACAATTATTAAAATAGCAATCAATTCAAATTGTTATTGTTTTTAACAAATGAATTTATTGATGGTAACAATTTTCCATGTCTGATTGACTATTATTCTCACTCCATAGCTTTTCGCTAAAATAGTCAGTGATGGTGAATTTTCTATTAAAATAAGTTGCTAGTCTGCCATTCAAAGCGTAAAGATATTCTCAGGCCAAAATTGTGAAATGAATATCGATGGAACGTACAATTAAATTTTGCCCCGGTGTGGGTAGCTCGGCACATGTTATTCAACATACAGAGCTACTCCTTACCTCAGTCTATATTGAGCATCCTTTGCTCATCATGGTTAACCGTGGGCATAAAGTCATTCGCTGGGATAATCAAGAGTGCATCGTCCGGCCGGGTGAAATAGTCGCCGTCAGTAGTGGTCAAACAATTGACATAATTAATGGACTATCTACTGAGGGGTTATTTTTTAGCCACCAACTTCGCTGCGATCCGCGTTTGATAACGACATTTGCTAATCACCCTGCTTCCGCAGGCCTTGGCGTTATACCTGGGGTTATGCCGGTGCGTGATTTGGCACCTGAATTTATTAATACTTTTGGTAATACATTTAAAGCAATATCCGATGTGGGTGATATCCCTCCTACTATTGTCAGGCACCGTATGCTTGAGTTATTACTTTGGTTAGCTCAGCGCGGTGTTAAATTTAAACTTAATGATGATCATTCATTAAGTGAAAAGGTACGACGCTGCCTGTCAATTGACCCACACAAAATATGGTCAGCCGCTGAGGTTGCCGATCATATGGCAATGAGCGAAGTGGTATTGCGGCGAAAATTAGCGGCCGAAAATATACTATTACGTGATTTGATGATTGATGTCCGTATGACCAGCGCTTTACGTTTATTGCAAGGTACAGATTGGCCAATTTCATTAATTGCCAGTCAAGTTGGTTATGAAAGCGCATCACGTTTCGCAGAACGCTTTCGTAAACGTTTTGGATTTGCTCCTACAGCCATACGCGGGCATCATCGCTTGCAAGCTATGGATACTGATCCCCCCCCAGTGAGCTTTCAGCGTTATTTAAACCTAATTTAGGGCCTGGATGAGTCTGCTCAGACTCTATTTTTGATCATTTTCGTCAGGATTTACCTACCTTCCCGCTATACAACTCGTTGCATCCCCTCATTTTTTGCTCATCATCATCTGGGCTGCTAAATACTGCTTTTAGATATTCTACACACTAAAACATTATTTTTTAGGCCACCTCCAGTTTTTTCCTCCAGCAATACGACCTTAATATCGATAAAAGTCTTTATAATCATATAAATAAATGTAAGCCACTGAAAGAAAGAGGAATATGTCACTTCTGCAAGGGCATCCTATGATTAAAATTGGTTAAATAATATCCTCCCAGGATCGCAATGATGCCCAGTAACTTGCTCGGACTAAAAAGCCGCTATCCATTGCATATCCAGATTGCGGTACTCTTCACTCTATTGATTGTCTCAATTGGTACCGTCATTATCATTTTCAGTCATAGCCAATTGACTAAATTGACTGAAATCAGCACCAACCGGCAGTATCAAAAAACGGGTGAGGCAATCGCAGCAGAATTAGACGCAGTAACACGGCCCATGATGATGTCTGTCAACATCCTTGCCAGTATGCAAATTACAGAGTTATCAACACTTGAACAGCGCATGAGTTTTGTCAGTAAATTTATTGAAATACTGAAACAGAATGATTATGCCAGTGCCGTATATAGTGCCTATCCTAATGGCGATTTATTTATGTTGCGGCGTCTGACCGAAGCTAACCGTAAACTATTTCACGCCCCAGAGGGGGCCGAGTGGATGATTCAAAGTAATCGATTCCTTGATAGTTTGCCGGAAAAACAGTTTATTTATCTGAACGAAAAGCAGCAAGTCATTGCCGTTATGCCGAGAGATAATGATAACTATGATCCCAGAAAGCGGGATTGGTTTATTATGGCATCAACCAACCCTGGTCTTATTACATCACCTATTTATATTTTCAAGGGGACCGGTGAAGTGGGTTTCACTTATAGTCGTCGGTCTGAAAATAATCAGGCAATTATTGGGTTGGATGTTTCCCTAGCCTCGTTATCGCAGTTTTTAATAAGACAGAACCTACCGCCTGGCAGCCAGGCTATTATTATAAATTCTCACGGTGAGGTTATCGCAAGCTTACCTAAAGATTCCCCAGTAAACCCTACTCATGCGGATAAGCAAATCCCGGTATTACAAACATTGCTAGATACCCAAGAAAGTAGTCTTGTGAGCAATAACCAACTGGCTAATAACAATGGCAACAGCATCATGTTTGAAGCGCAGGGTAAGCACTGGTACGGCTCCATTGTCGATATTGATAACAGCGGCAATAAATATCAGCTAGTTATTGCGACGCCAGCCAGTTATTTGACTGCTGATGCAAACTCCATTCGGAATCACTCAACCCTTATCGCCTTTATCCTATTAATGCTCAGTTTACCGTTGGTGTGGTATTTCTCTCGGAAGATATCCAATCCACTGATTCGCCTCCGTCAGGATGCTGATTCCATCAGTAATTTGCATTTCGAAGAGCGTGAGTCTGAACATTCTATGATTGAAGAAGTCGATGAACTGCACAAATCAATGTCAAAAATGAAATCGACACTGAAGCAGTTTATTTCAATGGGCAATATGCTGACGGCGGAAAATAACTTCTTCCGCCAGATGCAGGGGTTATTAAGTGAAACAACTGAAATCGCCGCGATGACCGGCGGCATTATATTCCTTGCAGATAAACAAGAAGGCCATTTCACACCGACAGCATTTCGTTGGAATGGTGAAAATATCCCAGTAGCTGAAATGCCCTCATTGAGTATAACAGAAGATAGCTTCACCACTTTCCAGCCCGTTCTTGAGGGAAAAACTATTGCCGGAACGCTAAATAAAGAAAATATATTCCGTCAATTACAAGACTTCTTACAGCCTTATTTACCCTTGCGGTTTGTTGCTGTGCCCATGAAAACTCACGATAAACAACTCTTGGGTTTTTTGTTGCTATTTAATCCTTATCAATTAAATGCAGAACGTGAACATTCTAAAATTCAATTAGTTAATGCGCTGGTCGGCAGTTTATCTGTTTCCGTAGAGACCCAGCAATTATTGCAGGAGCAAAAAAACCTGCTCAATGCATTTATTGAGCTTATTGCGGGAGCTATCGATGCCAAGAGTGCCTATACCGGTGGCCACTGCCAACGAGTCCCTGAAATCACCAAAATGCTTGCCAGAGCCGCAGTGAATATCAAAGAAGGACCGTTCGCTAACTTTAATTTATCTGAAAATGAGTGGGAAGAACTGCATACAGCATGCTGGCTACATGATTGTGGCAAGATAACGACACCTGAATTTGTCGTGGATAAATCGACAAAACTGGAATTAATCTATGACCGTATTCATGAAATACGCATGAGATTTGAAGTCATAAAACGTGAAAAAGAGATCGACTTCTTACGTCGTTATGCCACCATTAACGTCAATGAAACTGATCAACAAGCGCTGGCAGCAGAGTTGCGCCAATTGGATGATGATTTTTACTTTATTGCCCACTGCAATATCGGTGGTGAATTTATGTCTGATGAAGCGATCGCGCGTATTCAGCAAATTGCCGGATATCACTGGACTCGTACATTAGATGATAACGCCGGTATTGCTCAGGAAGAACGCGAGCGCAAAGCCCGGCAGCCAGCGACCCCATTACCAGTACAAGAACCCCTATTGGCAGATAAAAAAGAGCATATTATCTATCGCGATAATAAGAATAAACGCCCAGAGTATTATGATTTCAAACTACCAGAACCCACTTTGCTTTATAACCGTGGAGAGATTTATAACCTCAGTATTCGGCGTGGTACCTTGACCGAAGAGGATCGCTATAAAATAAATGAGCACATTATGCAGACCATTGTTATGCTCAAGAAACTCCCCTTCCCACGAACTATGGCGAATGTTCCCTCTATTGCCGGTGGTCACCATGAGCGTATGGATGGCAAGGGATATCCCTATCAACTCACTTATAAACAGATGAGTATCCCGGTTCGAATGATGGCTATCGCTGATGTATTTGAAGCGTTAACAGCAGCAGACCGCCCTTATAAACCAGGAAAATTATTGTCTGAAGCGCTCAATATTATGTTGAATATGGTGAATGAAAATCATCTGGATAGAGAGCTGTTTATTTTATTCCTGGAATCTGGAATCTGGCATGAATATGCCATTGCTCACTTGAAGGCAGACAAAATCGATGATGTTGATATTTCAGTAATACTGCAAAAAATTGGCCATCAAAATATAGTACTGGCGCAGAGCGCTTAGTAAGCAAGAAATAGAGAGTCATCGGTGGGCGTTAAGGTTATGCTAAATCAAATCATTTTATAGTCGGCAATGTTGGGAGCAAATACGTGTTCTACAGTTACGGTGAAACAGAGATAAATCATCTTAAGCGGCGGGACAAAAAGATGGCGGCAGCTATCGAGCGATTAGGAATGATTGCCCGCCCATTATCACCAGATTTATTTGCTGCACTCATCAGAAACATTGTTGATCAGCAGATTTCTGTTAAAGCGGCACTCACCGTTAATGCACGTCTGCTGACATTAGTCGGCACGGTAACACCAATAACTATTGCCGCAGCGCCGATAGAAGCTATTCAGGGCTGCGGAATGACGATGCGTAAAGCCGGATATATTAAAGGTGCAGCGAATGCAGCACTTGATGGATCTCTTGATTTATCAGCTATTTCTTTGTTACCGGATAATGAGGTCATTACCCAGCTTTCGAGCCTAAATGGTATCGGTATCTGGACTGCAGAAATGCTACTTATTTCTTCACTTTCTCGCCCTGATGTGCTCAGTTGGGGTGATTTGGCGATCCGCCGCGGCATGATGAATTTATATCGCCACAAAACGCTACCGCGCGAACGTTTTGAACGCTATCGCCGCCGCTACACGCCTTATGGCACAACCGCATCTCTTTATTTATGGGCATTGTCACATGAAGTTTAGACACCCATATTCATAATGTGAAGTGGTTGATTTTAAATTCGCGTAAGTTCGTGTGAACTTCGTGGCTGGCAGTGCCTTACCGCAAAGTGTCTTGCCTATTGTTGGCATAGTTCGAGTTAGTTTGCGATAATTTTTTGCCCCATTCTTGCCTCATTTATCAATTATCCATTACCACCTCAATAACCTGAATATCAATAAATCCCTGCTGGGTATACCGATGCATTGACTGAAGAATTGGATAAACGACTCACCAGGCAGTTTTGTGAGGTCAGTGTAAAAGTGGGATTTGCAGCTGCTGACGGGTTAACTGTGTTAGGCGGTGGTTCGGATGATAAACAGGCGGTTGAAGAGATTTTGCAGGAAACGTGGGAAAGTGCTGACGACTGGTTTCAGCCTTAAGCCACGAAACGAAAAGAATATAAATCCCGGACTATTAAGCTCGGGTTATCTTTTACACCAGGAGGTAAAAGAGCATCTGGAGGATTTTGAAGAAAGGTCAGGATCCATTGCGTAATCAATTCTCATATTCCCGCTCATAAATCGCAGAGAATATTCTTTATCAATATAATTTGTCGTACAATAGAGTGTCATCCCCTTCCCCATTGATTTAGATTTACTTTTAAAAGGTTAATTGTATTAAGATACACCTCAATAATTAGGAATTAAGTTGAGCAATAATCCTAAAATAGATAGAAGTATAGCCATCAGATAAGCAATTTAGTCCAATACTTCAACCCTGCGACAGTTTTCCGCACGATTAAAACATTAACCTATGATAGGATATTTTTACCTCCAATTTTCGCAAATAAATGTACTAATTGCGACCGTAATAAAAACAGCACAAGACACTATATAAGGAGTGTAAAATGTCAAAACAGGATTTAATAGCAAATAAAATAATAGAAATTTTAAATTAAAAAAATAAACCAGCCTACAAAATATACTTTAAACAAGCCGGTGATATTGTCATTGATTTTTCAAAAGACATATCATTTATATTTGTTGATTTTATTGATACGGAAAACAGGTCAAGAAATGAGATATCGACAACACGGCTCTTACAAAGAATAAAAAAAGGAATTACAAATGAAGATTTAGCTAAAGAATTAAATATAATCACACATGAATTTGTGAGTAGAATAAGAAAAGATAAAATAAAATCACTTGCTGAGAGTTTAGGGAAAGTAACGGGTAAATTTGTCGTAAGCACGGCAATACTCAATGATTTATCTTCCGTTTTTACCAAAAAACTGGTAGGGAAATTTCTTGTAAGCTATTTATTTTCAACCATTTATTCAATAGGTGGTGCAAAATCCAGAGCCATTTATGGATCTGATGCGCTAAGAGAAAAAACACCTGAAATATATAATAAATTAAGAAACGCTGGTGACTTGGATTTGTTTTACTTCTTGGTTGATAACTATGCTGGTCCATTTATTGAAGCTATGATAATAAAAGATAAAAACCCCGCCGCATGGGACGAGATTATCATGAAAGTAATCGCTGAACTTGAAAAGAAAAATTAACTTTTATCCTTTGATCTCAAGGTTGTTTTTATTGAAAAATAGAAGCAACCCAGTCCAAACATAAGAATAAGTAAATGACCGACGACATAGCCATAGTTAAAAGGATTTAGTCCACCTTCATCATATATGTCAATTAAGGTCGTAGAAAAGCTAAACACAACAAAAGTGATGAAGCAAAAAATACAAAAAGATAATAATATCATTGTGTGAAAAAGAAATTTATTAATATTCATAATTAGTTCCATTAATTAAAAAATCCAGAGTTACATTTATAGTAACCAAGATTAATAAAAAATGCCATAGGGATTCTGTATATATTCCCATTAAGGTATCAAGTTTATGAGTTATCAGTGTGAGCAAGGGATAGAAATTTGGTTTTATTGTCATTCAGTTTGGCGGCTACAACTATCGGCCCAGGCTACATTCACGCTAATGTTATTTGTCTGAAAAGGATTTAACAAACAAACCTGTGAGGAAAACGCTTTCACTTAAAAATTTGTCAAAGACGTACTGTATTCCCGTAGCCACTAACGCTCAAAATACGGATTGACCCTTTCTACCGTCTGGCGCACCAGTTTGTTTCTCGTGGCCATCAACCTGTCTATGCGTTCACGTTTCTGATCAGCCGTTAATAGCCTATCTCGGCGCACCATCTCAATCTGGACGTTCAATGCCTTGACCTGCTTTTGGGTTGTAGTCAGTCCCTTGCGCTGCAATAACTTCCCCTGATGTTTCTCCCGCAATTTATCTGCGCGCAGCTCAGGGCTGGTTATATCTGGCTATCGTGATGGACTTCTGTTCAAGGAAAATAGTGAGTTGAGCGCTTTCAGATAAACCGGACAGCGCCTTAACAATCCGAGCCTTAAGGTTGGCAGTAAATAAACGATGACCAACGGGGTCTTTAGTGTTCCATAGTGATCAAGGGGCGCAATATACCAGCGCCAAACTCCAATAAACGGGGTGTTACAGGCAGTATGAGTCGCAAAGGTAATTGCCTGGATAATGCTGTTACGGAGAGGTTTTTCCGCAGCCTGAAAGCTGAGAGGGTTAACTATCGTCGTTATGAAACTCGCAGTCAGGGTATTGCAGGCGTCATCAACTATATCGACAGTTTTTATAATCTGAAGCGGCGGCATTATCGGCTGGGAAATATATCGCCGGATGAGTATGAACGCCGACTACAGCAATGTGCCTAAATCGGTGTCCGGTTTTTGTTGACCATTACAATCAGCACAGATGGTTTTCTCTGTTTATGGGGAGTGGATGCCAGACAGTAATGATGAATAAATGGCATTAATCAATGCTAAATTTTCTCAAAGTGCCCCACTCATGGCCTATAAGAAAGTTTGGTAGTGGTTTTTACTATATAATTCAACAACATTACCCACTCACACACCCATATTCATAACGTCTTGATAAGCCGCTACTAATTTATTACGTACTTGAATACCGAGCTGCAAAGATACAGATGATTTCTGCATATTTACCATCACGTCATTTATGCCAACGCCGGGCACACCTAATTCAAAATTCTGCGCTAACGTACGGGCTGTTTGCTGGTTTTCACTGATTTTGCCGATAGCCGCTTTTAATTCACTCGCAAAGCCAGCCTCTGCGGGCAGCGTTTTCGCTGAGCCTGATGCTTGCAATGCAGTGACCTGCAACTGCTGTAAAACCCCTTCGATACCTTGAACAGACATACTCATCCCCAGAGTGCTTCAGTTGGTCAATAACTGCGTGGCAAATCGATAAGTTACTGCGGTTGTTTGCCATCAAGCAGGTATCACTTTTTTCAGGATGACACCCTAACACATCATTTTTGAGCTAAAGCGGCTAAATAGACACAAAAATACCAGCTTATTGAGCCATCGAATTTCCACTTACAGCAAATAATGGCATGCCGATAAAAAGGGATATCAGCTATTGATGCGTTATCGCTCACAGCATTTGGGAGTCTGTTTTGTTCCAACACATTAGTTATATAAAAAATACTAACTCAAACGTTATTCAGCTTGGCCAAGGACGTGTATGAATGCCTCGATAACTGGCGGTGAAAATCGTGAGAACACCTTTACGACGACACTGGCACGCCTACGCGCGAATCCAAAAATCCCATTGCTGATTGCTGCGGCTGCGGCCGTCGCTATTCTTGTCGCGCTGATGTTATGGGCTAAAAGCCCAGATTATCGCGTTCTTTATAGCAACCTGAATGATCGTGATGGTGGTGATATCGTCACGCAGTTGACGCAACTGAATATTCCCTATCGCTTCGCTGATAATGGCGGAGCATTGCTGATCCCGGCAGATAAAGTGCATGAAACCCGTCTGCGCCTGGCTCAACAAGGTTTACCGAAAGGTGGTGCAGTAGGCTTCGAGCTACTGGATCAGGAAAAATTTGGCATCAGCCAATTTAGTGAACAAGTCAACTACCAGCGGGCGCTGGAAGGCGAACTGGCACGCACGATTGGCACACTCGGCCCGGTATTAAATGTGCGGGTGCACTTAGCCATGCCGAAACCGTCACTGTTTGTCCGTGAGCAAAAATCACCAACTGCCTCTGTCACCCTGGCCCTGCAACCTGGTCGCGCACTTGACGATGGCCAAATCAACGCCATCGTCTATATGGTTTCCAGCAGTGTAGCGGGCTTACCGCCTGCCAACGTTACCGTCGTCGATCAAACCGGTCGTCTGTTGACACAATCGGATAGCGCCGGCCGTGATTTAAATGCAGCGCAACTCAAATTTACCAATGAAGTTGAGAACCGCTTCCAACGCCGCATTGAAACTATCCTGGCACCGATGGTGGGCAGCGGTAATGTTCACGCGCAAGTGACTGCACAAGTTGATTTTGCCAGCCGTGAGCAAACTGACGAAGAGTACAAACCGAATCAGGCCGCTAACCAAGGGGCGGTGCGCTCTCAGCAAGTCAGTACCAGCGAACAACTGGGTGGGACCAATGTCGGGGGAGTTCCTGGCGCGTTGTCCAACCAACCATCCGCAACACCGGTCGCACCGATTGAAGTACCTCAGGCAACCCCTGCGGCAGGTGCTGGCGCGGCGGCGAATGCAGCCAATCGCCCAGCAACCGCAGCCAGACAAACCGCGACGTCCAGTAATAGTCGTCACGACCAAACCACCAACTTCGAAGTTGACCGTACTATCCGCCATACCCAGCAACAAGCTGGCATGGTGCAGCGCCTCTCTGTTGCAGTGGTGGTTAATTACGGCAGCGATAAAGCAGGTAAACCTATCGCGCTGAGCAAAGATCAGTTGGCGCAGGTGGAATCGCTAACCCGTGAGGCCATGGGCTTCTCCACGGTACGCGGCGACACATTAAATGTGGTGAACACACCGTTTAATGCCACTGACGATGCTAGCGGCAGTAACTTGCCATTCTGGCAACAGCCGTCGTTCTTTGATCAGTTGCTGAATATTGGTCGCTACTTGCTCATTTTACTGGTGGCGTGGATCTTGTGGCGCAAACTGGTGCGCCCATTGATTGCTAAGAAACAAGAAGCAGATAAAGCAGCGGCGTCGGTCAATAACATTGTCCAGGCTGCACAAACCACTGAAACAGCGAAACAAACTAAAGAAGAGCTGGCCCTGCGTAAGAAAAATCAGCAGCGAGTAAGTGCTGAAGTTCAGGCCCAGCGTATACGCGAACTAGCGGATAAAGACCCACGTATTGTCGCGCTGGTTATCCGTCAATGGATGAGTAATGACCAATGAGCCTGACCGGAACTGAAAAAAGCGCCATCATGCTGATGACTCTGGGTGAAGACCATGCCGCCGAGGTGTTTAAACACCTCTCCTCGCGCGAAGTTCAACAACTCAGTACCACCATGGCGAGTATGCGTCAGGTTTCTCACCAACAGTTGGTTGATGTATTGGCTGAGTTTGAAGACGATGCAGAGCAATATGCCGCACTGAGTGTGAATGCCAGCGATTACCTGCGCACCGTGCTGATAAAAGCATTGGGGGAAGAACGTGCCTCCAGTCTGTTGGAAGACATTCTGGAATCACGCGAAACCACCAGTGGCATGGAAACCCTCAACTTTATGGAACCGCAGATGGCGGCCGATCTGATTCGCGACGAACATCCGCAGATTATCGCCACTATTTTGGTTCATCTAAAACGCGCTCAAGCGGCCGATATCCTGGCGCTGTTCGACGAACGTCTGCGTAACGATGTCATGTTGCGTATTGCCACCTTCGGCGGCGTTCAGCCAGCAGCATTGGCTGAATTGACCGAAGTGCTGAACAACCTGCTCGATGGTCAGAATCTTAAACGCAGCAAAATGGGCGGTATCCGCACCGCGGCTGAGATTATCAACCTAATGAAAAGCCAGCAGGAAGAGACGGTTATGGACGCGGTACGCGAATACGACGGCGAGCTGGCACAGAAGATTATCGACGAAATGTTCCTGTTCGAGAACCTGGTCAGTGTCGACGACCGCAGCATCCAGCGTTTACTGCAAGAGGTCGACAACGAGTCGCTACTGATTGCCTTGAAAGGTGCCGATCAGGCGCTGCGCGAGCGCTTCCTCAGCAACATGTCGCTGCGAGCAGCAGAAATTCTACGCGACGATCTGGCCACCCGTGGGCCGGTACGTATGTCTCTGGTCGAAAACGAACAGAAAGCCATCTTGCTTATTGTCCGTCGTTTGGCGGAAAGCGGCGAGATAGTCATCGGCGGCGGCGAGGATATCTATGTCTGATAGGATTAATACCCTGCCCTGGCAACCTTGGTCATTGAATGACTTTGCCAGCCAACCTGAGCCTACCGCGGCCACTGCGCCGCCGGATATCAGTATGCTGTTTACTGATGAGCCCAGAGAGGACGGCGAACCAACAGAAGGTGATGAACAGCAGATATTGATGAACCTGCAACTCGAAGCCGAGAAGCAGGGTCGCCAGCAAGGATTTGCCAAAGGGTTACAAGAAGGCCTGGATAAAGGTTATCAAACCGGTTTGGAAGAGGGTCATCAACAAGCGCTGGCTGATGCTGAGAAACAGTTGGCACCCATCACCGCACACTGGCAAACCTTGGTCAGCGATTTCCAAAATACCCTTGATGCGCTGGACAGTGTCATTGCCTCACGGCTAATGCAAATGGCATTGGCGGCAGCCAAACAGATTCTGGGCCAACCGGCAATTTGTGATGGCACCGCATTGCTGGCACAAATTCAGCAAATGATTCAGCAAGAACCGATGTTTGCCGGTAAACCGCAATTGCGTGTCAATCCTAATGATCTCGCCGTGGTTGAGCAGCGCTTAGGCTCGACCTTGAGTCTGCATGGCTGGCGTTTGTTGGGCGATAGCCAAATTCACCCTGGTGGCTGCAAAGTCAGTGCTGAAGAAGGTGATTTGGATGCCAGTCTGGCGACGCGCTGGCATGAATTATGCCGTCTGGCAGCGCCGGGAGAATTATGATGACTGCGCGCCTCGGTCGCTGGCTGGCTTCGATGGATAAATTCGAAGAACGTATTAGCCAATCAACTACCATTCGCCGTTACGGGCGATTAACGCGCGCCACCGGCCTGGTGCTGGAAGCCACTGGCTTGCAACTGCCACTGGGGGCCACCTGTCTGATTGAGCGCCATGATAACGGCGAAGTACAAGAAGTTGAGAGTGAAGTGGTCGGTTTTAACGGCCAGCGCCTGTTCCTGATGCCACTGGAAGAAGTGGAAGGGATTGTGCCCGGCGCCCGGGTTTATGCGCGCATCACCACCGGTGGAGCCTCGGCCAGTAAGCAATTGCCACTCGGCCCAGAATTACTCGGGCGCGTATTAGATGGCAGCGCCAAGCCACTTGATGGCTTACCCGCCCCTGAAACCGGCTACCGCGCCCCGCTTATCACTCCCCCGATCAACCCATTACAACGTACCGCGATTGAACAGGTATTGGATGTTGGTGTGCGCACCATTAATGCCCTGCTGACCGTCGGTCGTGGGCAGCGTATGGGCCTGTTCGCTGGCTCTGGGGTGGGGAAAAGTGTGCTGTTAGGCATGATGGCTCGCTACACCCAAGCGGATGTTATTGTCGTTGGCTTGATCGGTGAACGTGGCCGTGAAGTAAAAGATTTTATTGAGAACATTTTAGGCCCCGAAGGGCGTGCGCGCTCAGTAGTCATCGCCGCACCGGCTGATGTATCGCCGTTACTGCGCATGCAAGGGGCGGCTTATGCCACTCGTATTGCAGAAGATTTTCGTGACCGTGGTCAGCATGTCCTGCTGATTATGGACTCCCTGACGCGCTATGCCATGGCACAACGTGAAATCGCGCTGGCTATCGGCGAGCCTCCGGCGACCAAAGGTTATCCGCCGTCGGTATTCGCCAAATTACCGGCGCTGGTTGAGCGTGCTGGTAACGGGGTGTCCGGTGGTGGATCGATCACCGCTTTTTATACGGTATTGACCGAGGGTGATGATCAGCAAGACCCGATCGCCGACTCTGCTCGCGCCATTCTTGATGGGCACGTGGTGCTATCGCGCCGCCTGGCGGAATCGGGCCACTACCCCGCTATTGATATTGAAGCTTCTATCAGCCGCGCCATGACCTCGCTGATAGATGAGAACCACTACAGCAAAGTTCGCCAATTTAAACAATTGCTTGCAAGCTTCCAACGTAACCGTGATTTAGTCAGCGTAGGAGCCTATGCCGCCGGAAGTGACCCATTATTGGATAAGGCTATTGCTTTGTATCCGCAAATGGAAATCTTCTTGCAGCAAGGCATGTTCGAACGCAGCAGTTACGAAGATGCCTGCCAGCATCTGAAAAGCTTGTTTCCAAGTTGATAACATAAGTTTCCGGGTTGATAAAAGAAATTTCTTTGTTATAGCTAACAACCCTGCGGCGTCAAATACGAAGGGTATTGAGGAATGCGATGAAAAATCAGTCACCTCTCGTCACCCTGCGCGACCTGGCTCAAAAGGCGGTCGAGCAGGCAAGTACTCAATTAGGGCAAGCACGCTTGTCCTATCAGAATGCTGAGCAGCAACTCAGTATGTTGCTGTCCTATCAGGATGAATACCGGGTGCGGCTGAATGACACACTGAGTAACGGCATGGCCTCTTCCAGTTGGCAAAATTATCAGCAATTTATTCAAACATTGGAGCAAGCCATTGATCAACATCGTCATCAATTGGCCCAGTGGAATACAAAAGTTGAACAAGCAGTCAAACATTGGCAAGAAAAGCAACAGCGGTTAAATGCGTTTGAAACGCTGAATGAGCGAGCCGAAACCAGCGCGCGCTTGCAAGAAAACCGATTGGATCAAAAATTGATGGATGAGTTCGCCCAGCGCGCCTCACAAAGGAGTCTAAATTCATGAATCTGTCTTTATTGCCTGCTGTTACAACCGCTGGTGAAGCCGAGGGGGCATCATCCTCGTCATCCATTGCTGCGCTCTTTACCGACGCAGGGCTACCGGCTGATTTCGCCAAACTGTTAGGCGATCAATTGGGAAAAGAACTCACCGCTCTGGATGCTTCGACCCTGAAATCATCTCTGGCCGCAACAACTGACCTCACCGCCGATGTTGACAGTGGTAAGTCAGCTGGCGGTAGCAGCAAGTTGAACCAATTGTTGGCTGCATTAGGTGATATCAGCGCCACGCTACCTGCGGGTTTGACTCATGCCGGACAGACTGGCGAAGCAGCCGGTAGTAAGAAAACCGCAATCAGTGATGACAGTAAGCTCGACAGCGCCAGTAATAAAACTGATCCCACTGCATTGCAGACGTTACTGGCAATGTTGCCGCATCAGGTCGCTAACACGTTGGGTACCGCAAACAATGGGCAAAAGGCCACACTGACGGATGGCAAAGGCTTAACTGACAGCAAAACTACCGCCCAGCAAGATATTGCCACTTTGACCAGCCTGACATCGCAAGATAAAGGGTTAGCTGCGCTGATCGGTGGCACCGTAGGCAGTGTGAAGAGTGATAAAGCCGTGACCAGTGGCGATACATTAGCGGGCACAACCACCAAGAGCAAAACCAGTGCCGCACAAGATAAGCTGGCCCAATTGAGTGCGAAAGATGCCGATACCAGCACACTCAACGCCAAAGTTACACCACTGTCAGCACCCGCTGATACCGCAGCAACTGCTGCCGCAGACAGAACTCTTATCAGCTCGGCTGCCGTGACCCCGTCTCTCCCTCCGGTGTCCAGCCCAGTGTTATCGACCACCGCCAGCACCCATATCGCGGCTCCCGCCAGTGGTTATTTAAGCGCACAGTTGGGCAGCCAGGAATGGCAACAGTCGCTGGGACAACAAGTGATTATGTTCAGCCGCAATGGGCAACAAAATGCCGAGTTGCGCCTCAATCCGCAAGAGTTGGGTGCCTTGCAAATTAGTCTGAAAATCGACGATAACCAGGCACAGTTACACTTTGCTTCAGCGCACAGCCAGGTTCGGGCCGCCATTGAAGCTGCCATGCCAAGTTTACGTACCGCGCTGGCTGAAAGTGGTATTCAGTTAGGTCAGAGCAGTGTCGGCAGCGAAGGTCAATGGCAACAAGCGCAGCAACAAAGCCAACAGAATCAGCAAGATTTTGCCTCACGCGGTCAAGCTGGATACGGTGAAACCGCCACGGGAGAGGCGCTGACCAGCACACCATTGGTGACGCCAGCCTCGCTGCAAGCACTGGCAAATGGTCATGGCGGCGTTGATATTTTCGCCTAACGGGGATATTAATTGCGCCAAAAGGTGACAAACGGGCAAGTTAGGCCGTTTTTCGCCACCTATTCTGCCTATTGGGATTAAAGATACGCGGGATAATCATCAGTAATAATTCGGATAGCTTGGTGTCAGTTGCTCCTGGCTATTACCGTGATCCACCGGTTTGATACCAAAACAGGAATTTGCCTTCTCCATGTCTCAAAATACCTTCCCGGCCAAGCGTAAGAGTTCGATCTGGGTGATCCTGCTGGTGCTGATTGCCGTAGCAGCCACTGCGGGTGGCGGTTATAGCTGGTGGATACTCAATAAGAGTAAACCCACCACAGCGAAAGTGGTACCGGTGATCCCGGTGTTTATGCCACTGGATACCTTCACGGTCAATCTGATCACACCCGATAATAATCTGGATCGTGTGCTTTATATCGGATTAACGTTAAGACTTCCCGACGATAGCACGCGCACAAAACTGAATGACTATCTGCCGGAAGTGCGCAGCCGTTTGCTGCTACTGCTCTCCCGTCAGTCCGCTGATAGCCTGGCGAACGAAGAAGGCAAACAGCGGTTAGTTGGTGAAATTAAAAACGTTCTTAGCCCGCCAATGGTTAAAGGTCAACCTAATCAGGTAGTCAGCGATGTGCTGTTTACCGCATTTATATTGCGATAATCATTATGGGCGATAGCATTCTTTCACAAGCAGAGATTGATGCACTGTTAAACGGCGACAGCGGAGGTGATGAACCCGAAGCTGTCATCGGCAATGAGACAGACGTCAAGCCTTATGATCCGACGACCCAGCGGCGAGTGGTACGTGAGCGCCTCCATGCGCTGGAGATAATCAATGAGCGGTTTGCCCGTCAGTTCCGTATGGGGCTATTTAACCTGTTACGCCGCAGCCCAGACATCACGGTTGGTCCGATAAAAATTCAGCCATACCATGATTTTGCCCGTAACTTGCCGGTGCCAACTAACCTCAACTTGATACATTTGAAACCGTTGCGCGGAACAGCACTGTTTGTTTTCGCTCCGAGTTTGGTGTTTATTGCGGTTGATAACCTGTTTGGTGGCGATGGCCGTTTCCCGACCAAAGTAGAAGGCCGCGAGTTTACACATACAGAACAACGCGTTATTAACCGGATGTTGCGCTTAGCGTTGGATGCTTATCGCGACGCCTGGGCTCCTATCTATAAAATAGATGTGGAATATGTCCGTTCTGAAATACAGGTGAAGTTTACCAATATCACCACCTCCCCCAACGATATTGTGGTCACCACCCCTTTCCAGGTGGAAATCGGTGCGTTGAGTGGTGAGTTTAATATCTGTATTCCATTCGCCATGATTGAGCCGTTACGCGAACTGCTGACCAATCCGCCACTGGAAAATTCCCGTCAGGAAGACAGTCACTGGCGTGAAACACTGGTGAAGCAAGTTCAGCATTCCGAGCTGGAACTGGTGGCTAATTTTGTCGATATCCCGCTGAGATTGTCGCAGATACTCAAGCTACAACCGGGGGATGTATTACCGATAGATAAACCGGACCGACTGATTGCTCATGTCGACGGCGTACCTGTGCTGACCAGTCAGTACGGGACATTAAACGGGCAATACGCCCTACGTGTTGAACATTTGATTAACCCTATTTTGAATGCTCTGAATGAGGAACAGCCCAATGAGTGACCCTAAGCTTCCGTCTGATGATGGAAAGGAATCCGTGGACGATCTGTGGGCTGATGCGTTTAATGAGCAGTTGGCATCGGACAAGCCAGCGGCCACTACTGATGGTGTATTTAAATCACTGGAAGCGCCTGACGCACTGGGTAATCTACAAGATATCGATTTGATTCTTGATATCCCGGTGAAACTGACCGTTGAATTGGGTCGCACCAAAATGACTATCAAAGAGCTGCTGCGCCTGTCTCAAGGTTCAGTTGTTTCTCTGGATGGCCTGGCGGGTGAACCTTTAGATATTCTGATCAATGGTTATCTGATTGCGCAGGGTGAAGTGGTGGTGGTTGCGGATAAATACGGCGTTCGCATTACTGACATTATTACTCCGTCAGAACGTATGCGTCGTCTGAGTCGCTAATGACCGCAGCGCAAACAGTGGCGACAACAACCACTGACTCAACATCTTCTGATTCCGCACCGGCTGCCGATATGCCGGTGTTAGGAAATACTCAGGTGACAACACCCCAAACCCCTGTTACCGGGTTTGCGGCCAGTCACCCAGGTATCGCCTCGCCACAAGCTGCCCCAGCAATGCCCGCAGGCTCAGTGTTGACGCAAGTTGGCTCGGTGCTGGGCGGTATTTTACTGCTGATTTTATGTGCCGCCTGGTTGGTGCGCCGCTTAGGTTTTGCGCCACAGGCCCGCAACAATAAGCTGTTAAATGTGCGAGCCAGTTGTCAGGTTGGTCAGCGCGAACGCGTTGTTATTGTCGAGGTGGACAACACTTGGCTGGTATTGGGTGTCACCGCCCAAAACGTGACACAGCTTCATACTCTGCCACGCCCACCGGTTGACGAAACCGACACAGCGCTGTCGGCTGATAGTGGAAAACCGGCTGATTTTCGCCAGATACTGAACACCTATCTATTAAACAAAAAATCGCTGTTAAACAAGAATTCGCTATTAAACAAGAAGTCAAAACCTCCGGAAAAATCGGCATGATGTCCCTGCGTCCGCTCATCAATAAAGCCCCCCTACTGCTACTCGCTCTGCTGTGCTCTCCGGCGGCAATGGCGCAACTGCCGGGTATTATCAGCCAACCGTTAGCCAATGGTGGGCAAAGCTGGTCTTTACCGGTACAGACGCTGGTCTTTATCACCACACTGAGCTTCCTTCCTGCCGCATTACTGATGATGACCAGTTTTACCCGCATCATTATTGTGCTTGGTTTGTTGCGCAACGCATTGGGTACCCCCTCAGCGCCACCGAACCAAGTGATGCTGGGTTTGGCGCTGTTCCTGACTTTTTTCATCATGTCGCCGGTGTTTGACAAGGTCTATCAAGATGCTTATCTGCCCTTCAGCCAGGACAAAATAAGTATGGAAGTGGCAATGGATAAAGGCTCGCAACCGCTGCGCGAGTTTATGTTACGCCAGACCCGCGAATCTGACCTGGCACTGTATGCCCGTTTAGCTAATCTGCCGCCACTGGAAGGGCCAGAAGTTGTGCCCTTGCGCATTCTGTTACCGGCGTATGTGACCAGCGAGCTGAAAACCGCTTTCCAAATTGGTTTTACCGTATTTATTCCGTTTTTGATTATCGACCTGGTAGTTGCCAGTGTGCTGATGGCTCTGGGGATGATGATGGTTCCGCCCGCCAGTATCTCGCTGCCCTTTAAACTCATGCTGTTTGTGTTGGTTGATGGTTGGCAACTGTTACTGGGTTCTCTGGCACAAAGCTTTTACAGCTAAGGTAGACTGTCATGACACCTGAATCGGTAATGGCCCTCGGCGTTGAGGCAATGAAAATAGCCCTTGCATTGGCCGCGCCATTATTACTGGCGGCATTGGTCAGTGGCTTGATTGTCAGCCTGTTGCAAGCCGCGACACAAATTAACGAAATGACATTGTCATTTATCCCCAAAATACTGGCGGTGTTCGCCACTTTAGTTATTGCTGGCCCGTGGATGCTCAGCCTGATCCTCGACTATATGCGTAATTTGTTCACCAGCCTGCCAACGTTGATTGGCTAAGCATGCTGTCTCTTGATACCACTCAACTTAGCGTCTGGGTCAGCCAATATTTTTGGCCACTGATCCGCATATTGGCGCTGATCTCCACCGCGCCGGTATTAAGCGAGAAGCAGATAAATCGTAAAGTGAAAGTCGGTCTGGCGGTATTAATTACCTTTCTGATTGCTCCATCCCTGCCACCGGTAAATATTCCTTTAGTCTCCAGCGGAGCTTTATGGGTCGCTGGCCAGCAAGTATTGATCGGCGTCGCTATTGGCTTGACTATGCAGTTTGCTTTTGCGGCTATCCGATTGGCCGGTGAGGTGATTGGTTTACAAATGGGCTTGTCTTTCGCCACCTTCTTTGACCCCTCCGGCGGGCCGAATATGCCAGTTCTTGCCCGGTTGCTAAACTTGCTAGCGATGCTGTTATTTCTCTCGTTCGATGGGCATTTATGGCTGATTTCTTTATTAGCTGACAGTTTTCATACCTTACCTATCCAGTTCGAACCGCTTAATGGTAATGGTTTCCTGGCGTTAACCCAGGCCGGTTCGTTGATCTTTATGAATGGACTGATGCTGGCATTACCGCTTATTACTCTGTTACTGACCCTAAACATGGCGTTAGGGATGCTTAACCGCATGACGCCACAACTTTCTGTTTTCGTTATTGGTTTCCCACTCACATTGACGGTCGGTATTATCTCGCTGGGATTAATCATGCCGTTATTGGCACCTTTTACCGAGCATCTGTTTGGCGAGTTTTTTGACCGCCTGGCGGGGGTACTAAGTGGCCTGGCAAGTTAGAATTTAAGATTGCAGTAAGTGATTCGGGTAAGTGAGTGCAGTCAACACCGCTGCAACTTGAAAGATGACGGCATACCTCTATCCAATAGATTCCATGTTGCAGCAAGGCGGCAAACGAGATTATCCCGATGAGCTTACATCAGTAAGTGATTCGGGTAAGTGAGTGCAGTCAACACCGCTGCAGCTTGAAAGATGACGGCATACCTCTATCCAATAGATTTCATGTTGCAGCAAGGCGGCAAACGAGATTATCCCGATGAGCTTACATCAGTAAGTGATTCGGGTAAGTGAGTGCAGTCAACACCGCTGCAACTTGAAAGATGACGGATAGAAAAGAAGGTATGTCACCCCAAACCTTAGTGGGAAAAGGTGACATACCAAAAAGTGTACCCGGTTTAAGTACACCTAAGAGGTAACCTGCGGGGCTGACCCACAGGTATATACCCGTCATACTTCAAGCTGCATGTGTGTTGGCTGCCTTTATGCAACTCGAATTATTTAGGGTATGAGACGATTTATTTATTCAGTTGAAACAAAGACAAGCCCTGCATATTGGTGAATGTGGTGTAAGAAGCCTGCAATGCAGCCTGCTGCATGACATAAGACGAGATAGCTGAGTTCCAGTCCACATCTTGTAAATCACTCAAACGCTGTTTGTTGATCAACGTACGATCAGAACCCAGGCTGTCAAGACTGTCTAATTCCTGTAATTGCGTACCAATCTCAGCCTGTACTGACAGCACGTTATTCAGTGAGTTAGCCATACCACGGATACCTTTATCCATCTCATCAGAAGCCTGTTGCTTCACAGCATCCGTTGCGCCTTGCAGTGGGGTCTTCAATGATTTTAGAACCGTGTCGATGGTATTAAAGATATTGCTTTCAGCGGCCACCGGATCACCATTCACATCATTTGGCTCTGGTGTCGCATTGCTGGTTAATGCCATAAATACGCTGGAACCGGTATGCCCCACCGTCATGGTACGGTTTGAGTCTACCCGTTGTTGAATCGCAACATCCCCCCCTACGTAAGTCACTTCACCTGTATTGCTCACCGCGAAAGGCGCTTTATCGCTTTGAAAGCCACCAAACATATAGCGGCCATTACCGTCAGTTGAGTTGGCCTGATTTAGCAACTGATCTTTTAGACCCTGCAATTGTGTTGCCATTGACGCCCGGTCATCATCACTCAAAGAGTCTTTAGCGGCACCAATGATCAGACTTTGAATTGACTGAATGGTGGAGGTCGCCTGTGATAATACAGTGGTTTCCAGCGAGGAACTTTGACGCGCAAAGCTTCGCGCTAAGGTGTACTGGCTATTTTCCGACTGGGACTGTGACACCATAACCGCCTGAGAGGCCGCCATCGGATCATCAGAAGGATTGACCACCCGTTTGCCCGTCGAGAGTTGTTGGCCCGACTGCATCCACAGGGATTGGGCATTAGTGACACCCTGCATATTTTGCTGATACAGCATGCTGGTACTTAAGCGCATGATGTCAGTTCCTTTTTAGCAACAGCTTAGTCAGTTTTCCCGCATTGAGCGCAATACTGACTAAACCTAAAATGAGATAAGTAGCGGCAGCAACGCCCTGCCGCTGACCAAACTTAACCGCGCAAGTCCAGCAGCGCATTAAACAAAGTTGAAGCAGTCTGAATCACCTGCGCATTCGCCAGATAATATTGCTGGAAACGTTGTAAATCGCCGTACTCTTCATCCAGATTTACCCCGGAAATTGACTGCTGTTCTGCGGTTAACTGGGTAACGATGTTGGCCTGTGCCGTGCTGTTGGTTTTCGCTGTAGCCGTCTGGTTACCCACATTACTGACTAACCCGGCATAAGCACCTGAAAGTGTTGCTTTACCATCAACCAGCTTCTTGGTTTGTAGATCTAACAGTGCTTGTGCGTTGACGTTGTCACTCGCGCCACCATCAGCTGTACCACCCGCCGCAATCATGCTGGAGTCTTTAATATCGACCTGCAAGTTAGCAGCAACGCTGGACACAGTTTTGATGGTGAATTTATCTTTGGCTTGCGGGCCAGTTGCGCCGTTATCAATACTGACCGCTACACCGTCAAAGTTTAGCGTCGGCTTACCGTTGGCATCCGCACCCGCCGTGGTAGGCACTTTGGTGTTATCCGACAGGCGTGTGACCTGCCAGTTAGTCCCATCAAATTCCACACTATAATCACTGGCTTTGACTTTAGAGGTATCGGTATAAGCCACAGTTAAACCAGCATCACCTTGATTTTTAGCATTTTTTATCGCTGTAGGTTGAGCGAAGCTAAAAAAGTCGGTGCCCGCATCGCCATTAGCATCAAAGCCAGCTTTATGTTGGGTGTTAAAGCTATCAGCCATCACCAGCGCCAATTGCCCTAATTGGTTACGGGCGCTATCCAGCGCTTCACTGCGGAATTTCAAGGTTCCACCCAGTGACCCGGTAGTCAGACGACTTTCGTCGATCTCCATGGTGTCGCCAGAGCCGCGGTTATAGCCCAATGTCAGGCGAGCCGCATCGGCACTGGAGGGGATAGCTTCCACTTTATAGGCATTCGGCCCCTGAACCAGAGACAAACCACCGGCAAATGACACATTGTAAGTATCGCCATCTTGCTGGGTTACCGTCACGGCGACAATCTGGTTTAACTCGGTTACCAGTTGGTCACGTTGATCGAGCAAAGCATTTGGCTCACTACCACTGCTACCACGTAGGCGGGTAATTTGGTCATTTAGCTTGGCGATTTGTTCGGCATAGTTATTAATTTGCGTCGCACTATCGCTTATCTTTTGATTAACGCCGGTATCCATATCACGCAGATATTTATCGGCATTTTGGAATTGGTTAACCAACCCTTCAGCTTTACCTAATACTGTTTTACGCGCAGCATCATCGCCCGCGTTACTCACCAGATTTTGCAAGTTACTAAAGAAGTCCTGCATCGTGGTTGAGATATTATTTGAGGTATTGGACAGTAAATTATCAATTTGTGAAATTTGTTGATAATAGGTTGTCAGCCCACTGCTTTGCGTTTGCGAGGCACGCAATTGGTTGGTAATAAAGGCGTTATACTCACGGTTAACACCGGTCACCGACACACCGTTACCAATAAAACCCGCAGGACTTAATGTCCCACCATTTTGGGCAAAAATGGTGTTCTGACGGTTATAACCGGCCACCTGGAAATTGGTGATGTTGTTACTGACGGTGCTCAGGGCATATTGTGCTGCGCTCAGACCACTCATCGCAGTATTCATTAAACTATTGGACATGAAGAGATCCTTTTACCGCAGGCGATTCACATCGCACACCTGCATTTATTAATATGGGGATACTGCCTGAGGAAACCTAAGCCCCCGCACAGCCTATTCAGAGTATCGGCCCGAGTTTGGAAAACTTGAGTGAAAATATGGGTGTAAACTGGGTTCAATTTCCAAAATTGGCCAGTAAAATAGCCTATTAGAAGAGATCACCCAAATCGCTGCTGTAGGCTTTTACCGCCTGTTCGCCGGCATTCTTCATTTGCTGAATGACACTCACCAATTTTTGGGCATATTGCGGATCAGTCGCATAACCGGCACGTTGCAAAGCATGCGCGCCTTGTTCAGGGCTTTGGGCCGCAGCGACATTGGCGTAGCGCGGATTTTGAGTCAGCAATTTGACATAATCACTGACAGCCTCGACGTAGGAGCCATAAACCCGGAAGCGGGCTTTGGTTTTCTTCGCCACACCTTGCTCATATTCCGTGGTGGTGATTTCACTGACCGGGCCATCCCAGTTGCTGCCTGCTTTGATACCAAAGACGTTGTAGCTGCTTTTGCCATCAGCTGTTGGGATCTCTCGCTGACCCCAACCAGATTCCAGCGCGGCCTGCGCCATAATAAGCTGATGCGGAATACCACTCTGTTGGCTGGCAATTTGTGCCGGAATCGACATACGTGCGACGAAGTTACCGGTGCTTTGTGGCAGTGACACTGAATTATTGGCCGGTGGTGTCGGTATTGCCCGGCGCACCATTTGCTCCAATGCTTGCGCAGGCAGGGTTTGCAAGACTTCGTTATCCAGCATCATTGGCACTGTACCGGCAGTTTCACTCGGTGAAGTCGTACCCGAAAGCTGCTCCACCATCATATCCGCCAGCCCTAACCCTTTGACCGACATTTGCTGAGCAATCTGTTGGTCATACATTGAGGTATAGAGCCGCGTTTGATCACTGTTCATAACGCCATCTTGCGGCAGCGCAGAACGCATACTTTTCAGCATCAGCTGCACAAACATCCCCTCCACCTGCTGTGCAACCTTCTTCAGGTTGCCATCGGGATCTCTGGCTGCATCGCGTTTTAAGGTGTTCAGTGATTGGGTATCATAAGCTGCCCCGAACATTTCATTGGCGCTGCCGGACCTTGCCATCAAATCACTCATTAGATAATTTCCAATTTAGCCCGTAAGCAGCCAGCACTTTGCATTGCCTGCAAGATAGACATTAAATCAATCGGGGTAGCGCCCAGTGAGTTCAAAGCCCGAACCACATTATTCAGATTTGGGCTGGCATTAACGCGCTGCAATACGCCACCTTGTTGCTGAACGGAAATCTGAGTATTCGGTGTCACAACCGTCTGACCACCACCGAAAGGTGTATCAGGCTGACTGACGGTATTTTGTTTATCCACCACTACCGACAGGTTCCCTTGCGCGACAGCGCAGGAGTCCAATACCACATTACGGTTCATCACCACCGAGCCAGTACGGGAGTTGATAATGACCTTGGCATCACCGGCATCAATATTCACTGGGATATTCTGGATATCCGCCAGGAAACGTACTTGCGAACTGTTGCCGCGCGGCACCAAAACCTGAATAGTCCGGGCGTCAATGGCGCTGGCGGAACCAAAACCACGTTGGCGGTTAATGGCATCACTGACCTGCTGTGCGGTGGTGAAATCTTCAGTATTCAATTGCAGATTTATCACCCCATCGCTGCCAAAGGTGGTTGGCAGTTCGCGTTCAATAGTCGCACCATTGCTGATGCGCCCACCCGTTAATTGGTTGACCTGAACACTGCTACCACCAGAAGAAGCACCAGCACCGCCCACTAATACGTTACCCTGTGCCAGAGCATAAACCTGATTATCGACCCCTTTTAGCGGGGTCATCAGCAGCGTACCACCACGAATACTTTTGGCATTCCCCATTGAGGACACCACCACATCAATGGTTTGCCCGGCACGGGAAAACGCCGGTAGCTTAGCGGTAACCATCACTGCGGCCACGTTTTTGAGCTGCATATTGGTGCCCGGTGGCACGGTAATCCCCAGTTGGGACAACATGTTACTCAGACTTTGCGTGGTAAACGGTGTTTGCATGGTTTGGTCACCGGAACCATCTAAACCGACCACCAGACCATAACCAATTAATGCGTTATCGCGCACGCCCTGAACGGTCACCAAATCGCGGATACGCTCGGCTGACGCCGGTGATGACACCAGCATGAACAGCACAACAAGCTGCATAATAAATTGAGTGATAAGTGACTGTTTACGCATCAATGGGCCTCTTAGTATGGCGAAACATTAAGGAAGAACCGCTGCAACCAGCCCATGGTTTGCGCTTCATTGATATAACCATTACCTACATACTCGATACGCGCATCTGCCACCTGAGTTGAGGTCACAGTATTGCTGCCGCTGATGGTGCGTGGGTTAACGACCCCAGAGAAGCGAATGAATTCGGTGCCCTGATTAATTGCTATCTGTTTCTCACCCACCACATGCAAGTTGCCATTAGCCAGCACTTGATCAACGGTCACCGTGATGGTGCCACTGAAGGTGTTGTTCGCATTGGCACCCCCCTTGCCACCAAAGGTGTTATCACCAGAAATATCCATATCCGCGCGTGCATTACCCAGTAACCCTTCGAGATAGCGAGGAGCAGTCGCAACACCAAATTTGCTGGAACCATTGCGGCTCGCATTGGCTGAAGAGCTTTTGCTGGCACTGACATTTTCCTGCAAAGTAATCGTCAGCGTATCACCGACATTACGTGGGCGACGGTCTTCGAACAGTGGCTGATAACCATAGTTCATCGGCTGGGCAGCCTGGAAAATAGAGCCATTCGGTAGTGGCGCACTGGCAGGAGCAGGCTGGGCAGACGTCGAACCATCTACCAGTGATTTGTGCGGAATATACGCGCAGCCATTGAGTAGCAGCGTTGCCATCAAAGGCGCCCCCACCCATCTCAACTCAGCTAATTTACGCAGCGGCTTTCTATCCATCTCTGATTATCTGTCCTGTAACCTGTTGGTGGCTGGCAAGATCAGCCATTCTGCGGCAATCAGGGGGCATCATTGCCCCCCGAGAGCGGATTTACAGCTGTGTCAGTTTTTGCAACATCTGATCTGAAGTTGAAACCGCTTTACTGTTTATTTCATAGGCGCGTTGCGTCTGGATCATGTTGACCAACTCTTCTGCCACATTGACGTTAGACGTCTCGACATACCCCTGATACAACAAGCCGCCGCCGTTCAGACCCGGCGTAGTTTCATTCGGTGCACCGGAACTGGCGGTTTCCTGGTAGAGGTTTTCGCCGACACTTTCCAGGCCACTGTTGTTAATAAATGTAGCCAGTGTCAGTTGCCCCACTTGCTGAGTGGCAGTTTGCCCCGGCAAGGTGACACTGACGATACCGTCACGCCCAACTGTCATGCTCATCGCGTTGGCTGGAATGGTAATCGCCGGTTGTATCTGAAAACCACCGGAGGTGACCAACTGGCCATTTTGGTCCGTCTGAAAAGAGCCATCACGGGTATAGGCATTGGTGCCATCAGGCATTTGTACCTGAAAGAACCCCTCGCCTTTGATAGCCACATCTTTGGTGTTATCGGTTTTGGACAGATTACCCTGGCTATGTAAGCGCTCAGTGGCAACCGGACGAACACCGGTACCAATCTGCAACCCCGATGGCAAGGTGGTCTGCTCGGAAGATTGTGCTCCCGGTTGACGCATGGTTTGGTATAACAGATCTTCAAAAACCGCCCGTTGGCGTTTAAAGCCATTGGTGCTGACGTTCGCCAGGTTGTTGGCGATAACATCCATATTGGTCTGCTGGGCATCCAGGCCGGTTTTGGCAATCCAGAGTGATCGGATCATCAGTTTATTCCTCTGCGCCTAAGCGCTTAGCTCATTGCTAACAGTTGATTAGCGCGCTGTTCGTTTTCGTCCACACTGTGGATGACTTTCATCTGCATTTCGAAACTACGGGCATTGGCAATCATGTCGGCCATGGCTTCAACCGCTTTCACGTTACTGCCTTCCAGCACGCCCGGCATAATCTTGATAAGCGGGTCATTCGCCAACTGAGCACCCCGCGCTTGTTGCGTCTCAGGTGTCAGATGGAACAACCCATCATCGCCGTGCATCACTTCACCCGCCGTTGCTCTAACCCGTTTAATCTGCCCAAGCTGAGCAATGGTATTCGGTGAATCACCGGCGTTCAGTGCCGAAATAGTGCCATCGGCAGCAATAGTGACAGCCGCCTGCGGAGGCACTTCAATCGGGCCGTTATCACCCATTAGCGGGTAACCCTGCACTGTCATTTGCCCATCAGCCGAGATTTGAATATTCCCGTTACGGGTATAAGCCTCAGTGCCATCGGGCAGCCGAACCGCCAAATAGCCATCTTGCTGTAAGGCCACATCCAACGGGCGACCGCTGTAGTTCATCGTCCCCTGGCTGATATCTACGCCGGGGGTCGATGCTGTGACCATGGTGCGAGTGGCCATACTTGGCCCATCAATAGGCACAGCCCGCATCGCCGCCAACTGCGAGCGAAAACCCGGCGTCGAGGCATTGGCCAGGTTATTAGCGGTAACCGCTTGCAGTTCGAGTGACTGCCGGGCAGCCCCCATTGCGGTGTATATTGCGTGATCCATGAGCGAGTCCCGTCAGTTCGATTAACGCAGGTTAACCAGAGTTTGTAAGATCTGATCCTGGGTTTTGATGGTTTGCGCATTAGACTGGTAGTTACGCTGCGCCACAATCATGTTGACCAGTTCTTTACTCAAATCCACGTTAGAGGATTCCAGTGCGCCGCTGGTCAATGTACCGAAACCGCCACTGCCCGCCGTGCCAAGGATTGGGTTACCGGATGAAAGTGTTTCTTTCCATACGTTATCGCCTTCGGATGACAAACCTTCAGGGTTGGCAAAGTTGACCATCACGATTTGACCGAGCAACTGAGTTTGTGAGTTGGAATAGGTACCGACTATCGATCCATCGTTATTAATCTGGAAGCCCGTGAATTCACCGGCGGCGTAGCCAGTTTGGTTTTGGGTGACAATGCTATCTGTACCGGTATTTTGCTGCTTACTGCCCGCCACACTCAGCGTGAAAGTCTGTGCCGGTGCGCCGTTAACCACACCCATTGGGATAGTTAATGTGAAGTCAGAGGTACTGGCTGGATTAGTGCCATTAGTGACACTTTGCAGTGCGCCGTTAGTATCAAACGTCATGGAGCCGCGTTTATCCGCTGTTTCAGCCGGTTTAGCGCTGCTATCAAGGGTGTAGACATCCCAGGTGTTACCCGCCGTAGTACTTTCAGAGCGTTTAACGTAGAACACGTTGATTTCATGGCGGTTACCCAAGCTATCGAAGGTGGTCATGTTATTGACGAAACTGTAGGTATCAGGCTTGGTGGGATCAAAAGTAGTGGCAACAGGAATAACATCATGGGTTGAGGTCAGGTTAGCGACCATAGTGCCTGAGGTCGTCGCCTTGGCTGGGATCATATTCTGCGGAACAGACAGCGCTACCGGGTTCGCCCCTTGCTGTACGGTCGGCGGGGTACCGGTTGCCGGGTAGCCGGTTAAGCTCAGGCCCTGCATATTGACGATATTGCGGTTCTCATCCAGTTTAAACTGGCCGTTACGGGCATATAACACACCGCCACTGCTGTCTTGCATACGGAAGAAACCACTTTGACTAATAGCCAGATCCAGACGGCGGTTAGTGGTGGTGGTGGTACCATCGTTAAAGTCCTGAGTGATGCCTGCGACTTTAACGCCCATCCCGGTCTGAGAGCCGGCAAACATATCGGCAAAAGAAACTGAGCCGGCTTTAAAACCTGACGTCGCCGAGTTGGCGATGTTGTTACCGATCACATCCAGGTTACTGGACGCTGCGTTCAAACCGCTGACTGCTTGAGAAAAGCCCATTTTCTTCTCCGTTAGATTCGGGGTCCGTGAAAGACCTTAAGCATTGATGACATATCAAACGCTACTTTTAAAAATGATGGTGAATCAGTTCGAATCATTGCTTCACCCTAATGTTTTTTGCTACTGCTTGTTTTACTACTGATTGTTTTACTACTGATTGTTTTTGCTAATTTTTTACTCGTATACCCTAAACAATTCGAGTTGCAGAAAGGCGGCAAGTGAGATAATCCCGATGAGCTTACTGTGGTAAGTGATTCGGGTTATTGAACGTAGCCAACGCACGTGCAGCTTGAAGTGTGACGGATATACCGGCTTACAAAATCTGACGGACCTTATCCATCGTGATAGTGCCTGCCAGCCCCAGATCCAGTTTGGAGCCATCACTACCACGGGTGACGCCGTTGACAATGGCATAGCTCAATGGTGTAGCAACCACTTGTGCGCCCCCATTAGTCGCACTGATAGTGACGGTATAAGCGCCATCCGGTGCATTGCCGCCCGCTTCCAGCGAACCATCCCAGGTAAAGGCATGCACACCCGCCGTCAGGCCGCCAATCTCAATGGTTCGGACAGCCACGCCATTGCTGTCGGTGATAGTGGCCGTCACTTTGTCTGCGGCACGCTCCAGCTCAACACCAAACGGTGTTGTCGTCACAACGCCATCTTTGCTGCCAGCCAACACGTTGGTTCCCGGAACCATCACACCGCGACCAATCAGGCTGCTCGCCTGCAAAGATTGGCTGTTATCAATCTGACCGGAGATAGAACCCAGCGTAGTATTCAACTTTTCAATGCCGCTCACGGTGTTGATCTGCGCTAATTGCGTGGTCAACTCGTTGTTTTGCATTGGGTTGGTCGGATCCTGATTTTTTAACTGTGCCACCAACAATGTCAGGAAACTGTTTTGCAGATCTTGGCTGCTACTGCCGGTGGTCGAACTGGTACCGGTAGTGCTGTTAATACCGTAATCACTATCGGTCAGGGAATTCGTAATGGCCATTTATGCAGGTTCCTGTTATTGACCCAGTGTCAGCGTCTTGAGCATCAACGATTTGGTCGTATTCAATACTTCAACGTTAGCTTGATAACTGCGTGAAGCTGAAATGGTGTTCACCATCTCGCCGGTCACATCAACGTTTGGCATACGAACATACCCCTTGGCATCAGCCAGCGGATTGCCGGGTTGGAAGACCAAACGATCCGGTGCCGGATCATCGATTATCTGTGCCACACGTACGCCGCCCGTTTCTTGCCCCGGCTGAGCTGCCACCTGAAACACCACTTGCTTGGCGCGGTAAGGCTGGCCATCTGGGCCTGTTACGCTGTCGGCGTTCGCCATGTTACTGGCGCTAACGTTCAACCGCTGCGATTGGGCTGATAATGCAGAACCGGCAATATCAAAAATATTCAGTAAAGACATCCGTCTTATCCTTGTTGTAACACTGACATCATCCCTTTGATCTGGCCGCCAAGAACGGTCAAATCGGTCTGATATTTCAGGCTGTTATCGGCAAAATTCGTACGTTCACGGTCCATATCTACCGTGTTGCCATCCATTGATGGCTGATCCGGGACACGGAATAACAAATCAAGATCAGGTGGCTGAACTGTACTTGCCGGGATATGACGGGCTGACGTCAAACTGAGCGACACCCCAGTACCGCTGGCACGTCCTTGCTCCATGACTTTTTTCAGTTGGCTGGAGAAATCAATATCACGTGCCTGAAAGCCGGGTGTATCCGCATTAGCAATATTGGACGACAGGATCTCCTGTCGTTGCGCGCGCAAATTAAGCGCCTCTTGTTGAAAACGCAGAGCACCGTCCAGTTTGTCGAGCATAGTCCCCCCGCAAGGTTAGAATTTGGAGCCGACAGCATAAACGCCGTACAGGGAAGCCTATCGTCAGAATAAGGGCTAAATGCGTTGCTATTTGTTCCCTTAACCTCAGCAAGGTACAGGTACACTAGTGGGTAACAGGGGCCGATTCGGTGTTACCGGGTTGTGTAGACGGAGAAGAGATGGGTGGCAATGAACAGAAATGGCGTCATAACATGTGCATTGGGGGGGCTGTTGCTGAGTCAAGCCGCCACTCATCAGGCGATGGCGGCAGATTTATCAGTGCAGGTAAATCAATTCTTCCAACAGCAATATCCGGATAAAGAGAGCCAGGTTAAGGTGGTGATTAAAACCCCGCAGAACCAGTGGCCACAATGTGATATGCCGGAGATAACGCTACCGGCTAATGCCCGCCCTTGGGGCAATATCAGTCTGTCGGTGCGTTGTGATGGCGTGCGGCGTTTTATTCAGACCCAAGTACAAGTCAGTGGCCATTATGCAGTGGCGGCTCGTCAACTGGCAGCCGGTGCAAAAATGACACTGCAAGATATCGAAATGAAACAAGGTCGGCTCGATACCCTGCCTCCCGGTGCGTTATTAGAACCCAACTTTGCTCAAGGTGCGGTCAGTTTACGGCCAATCAATGCTGGTCAACCGCTGACACGCAATATGTTGCGCCGCCTGTGGATAATAAAAGCAGGGCAAGATGTGCAGGTCTTGGCGCAGGGTGAGGGATTTAATGTTAACAGTAATGGTAAAGCGATGAATAATGCGGCCATTCAAGATAATGTTCGGGTGCGCATGGCATCTGGCCAAATCGTCAGTGGCACCGTAGCCGACGATGGCACCGTACATATTCTGTTATAGTGATTAAAGTTTTTTTAACCTGTGCCGATAACTCTAATATGCAGTTATTTGCGGGTAACATTATTTGCAGGTGACATAGTGACAATCCAGCCATTCTTTTACTGAAAGATAAAAGTCTTGCGGGTCGATAAACGTCAATCCCGCTATAGAGGGAGCAACAGAACATGAGTATTGATCGCACTCAGCCGCTATTACCGGTAACACCAGTGCAGCCACGGGAAACCAGTGATATTGCGCAACAAACGCGTAAACCTTCTGCTCAATCAAAAACACCGGTAAGTGGTACTGAGGTTAAATTGAGCGACGCGCAGGCAAAATTGATGCAACCGGGCAGCCAGGACATCAATGTAGAACGTGTCGAAACCTTAAAACAGGCGATCCGTTCAGGCCAACTGACCATGGACACCGGTAAAATTGCCGATGCCTTGCTCAAAAATGTTGCCGATGACCTGAAGAATAGCTAAACGTCACAACAATCGTTGACCGTAAAATTATTAACCGTAAAAGGATAGGTGGTGGTGGAAAGATTACAAACTAATCTGGACCAGCAACTGGAACTGCTTGAATCCCTGAAAACCGTAGTAGCACAAGAGCAGCAACTGCTGTGCTCCGGTCGGATTCAAGGTATCGTGTTGCAAGGCGTCACTGAACAAAAAAGTTCAATTTTGGCGACCTTGGCTTATCTGGACCAGACCCGGCTCACCACCGAAAAAAACATAAATATTCAAGCGCCCTACAGCAACGTTCCTGCGCTAGCTGAGCGCTGGCAGCGTATTTTGGAACTGGCCGAAGGCCTGCGCTACGGCAACCTGCATAACGGGCTTTTGCTGCAACAGCATATTGAGCATAACACTCAGGCGCTGGCGGTTTTGAATACGCGCCACGGCCAATCACTGTATGGGCCAGATGGTCACGCTAAAGGTGCCAGTTTGCTGGGCCGCAAGATTGGTATTTAGCACTATTGCGGCTCCGCACACAGCGGATACGCCGTAGCCGCAGATGTTGGTATGTCACCGGTGGTCATATCCATAGTGACAAAATCTGTACTGGTCTTTTTAGTCCAATAGTTACCCGATGGCCACTCAGCGCTATCATAGGTTGCCAAACTTCCCCACTCTCCCCACAGAGTACCGTCTGGTGAACGCGAACCATTACTGGCGCGTGCGGACTCGATCAGCGCAGTAAAATCAGTGCGCTGGCAATTTCGACTCGC